>DAOTXB010000412.1:0-2112 GCA_034435575.1 Anaerolineae bacterium | reverse complement strand
GCTCTCCGATTGGAGAGCGTTTTGTTTTCCGATCCGCAAATGCCAATTACATTTCATGCCTGCGGGATATCGTCAAATAGAGTAAGTGGAGTCGTGCGCTTAATCTGGCCAGATTTTAGTGTCAAGGAGAAAGTCCAACCATGTCACGAAAATCAATCCCAGCGGGATCCACGTCACGAGGAAGTACAACCGACCATATTCGTCAATAGTCACAGCCTTGGCTGTCGGGTCTGGGCTGACTGCCGGTAAAAAGAACGTGATAATTAGCCAGGATACGACAAAGCCGAGGGCCAGCGACACGATCCATACAATGATTCGACGAAAAGTGAGTGAACTCATTTCTTGATTCCTGTTGGCATTTAAATGTGAAACAGCAGTGATTTTACATGCGTGTCACGTCATCTGCAAGCATGGCGACAGATTAGACCCGTCATAGGATGTGCTTATTTACGCCTGATAATCTCTTGTTAATATCTGATAATGCGGTAGACTTCCTGTACACGACTGACAGGTGTGATCGTCAGCGATAATTCGTAAGTACGCCTCTTGGATCAGGTTAACAAACTTGTCTGTGGGGTTCAGGAGAGTAGGGCCAGTGGCTGATCTATTTGACAAGGCAGCAAAATACACGCAAGCGCGCGAGGCGATGGAGCTTGGTATCTATCCATATTTTCGTGCTCTTAGCGAATCTGAAGGAACTACTGCAATATTTGAAGGTCGAGAAGTTGTCATGATTGGGTCCAACAACTATTTGGGCCTAACAACAGACCCTCGAGTACGTAAAGCGGCACAAGACGCAATTGAACGTTACGGTACTAGCGTAACGGGATCACGTTTCTTGAACGGAACGCTTGAGCTTCATCTTGAACTTGACCGTCGTCTCGCGGAATTTGTAGGCAAAGAAGCCGCTCTCGTTTTTTCTACAGGATATCAGACAAATCTAGGTACGATATCAGCGCTGGTGGGTAAGGGCGATTACGTCATCATTGATAAGGATGCCCATGCGTGCGTTGTTGATGGCAGTATGCTTGCCCGTGGTGAGATGAAACGTTTTAAGCATAATGATATTGCAAGTCTGGAGCAGGTTCTCGCAAAACTTCCCGAAGGCGCTGGTAAGCTAGTGGTTGTTGACGGCGTGTACAGTATGGGAGGTGATGTCGCGTCGTTGCCAGAAATAATCGCTGTTGCTAAACAATATGGTGCGCGGGTTCTTGTTGATGATGCTCATGGTATAGGTGTTACGGGTAATGGGCATGGTACAGCAGCTCATTTCGGCATTACGAATGAAGTCGACCTCATTATGGGAACATTTAGCAAGAGTTTTGCCTCGATTGGCGGATTCATTGCTGGTGACGCCAACATTGTGCATTATATTCAGCATCATGCACGTTCGTTAATTTTCTCGGCTGCATTACCCGCGCCTAGTGCAGCAGCAGTTCTACAAGCACTGGATATTATCGAAAGTGAACCGGGTCTTGTAGAAAAGCTTTGGGCAAATGCGGATTACATGCGCGATGGTTTGCATAATCTAGGTTATGATACAGGCAGTAGCAATACTCCAATTGTACCTGTTGTCATTCGGGATGAATATCGTACCGCATTGGCATGGCGCGCTTTAATTCAAGAAGGCGTTTACACGAATCCAGTCATTCCGCCCGGTGTTCCACCGAATGCTAGTTTGCTGCGGACGAGTTATATGGCAACGCACGAAACACACCACCTCGACCGCGCATTACACGCCTTCGAGATTGTGGGAGATCGTCTGGATTTGGTTGCCGCGTCAAGCGGGCAAAATCCAACCTTACCTGAGACAACCACGTCATAAATCCATGAATAACTCTAAATGAGGATACTTGCAAGAGTATCCTTAGCCAGGTCATTTTACTCTTGATAAGGTTGCTTATCAAAGAGTAATGTGGTGTATTTAATGTGAAAGCACAAAATCAACGTGCCAAGGGCGCTCGGCCAGTTTTGGTATCTTCGTGAGAATCCTAAGCTCGACTTTGCACATTCAGGTGGCATAGCAAGCGGCCTGAAGTAGCACATCCAGATAGCTGCGGGGGACTTTTACGACATCGTGGTTTTCACCCGACATGAGAAAAGTCTCCCGAT
>DAOTXB010000411.1:0-25510 GCA_034435575.1 Anaerolineae bacterium | reverse complement strand
GACCAGATTTCCGGTGGTCGCGGTCGTCCAGTGATTTCAGTGCCGTACCAGATTGGTGAAGAACCGTATGTCCCCGTAATGTTGCAACCTGAAGAACCGGCTACCGAACAATCGGTAGAGGAAATAATGAGCGAAGAGCAGTAGGAGAATGTCATGAAAAGACGCATTCACAGTGGTTGGTTTACCTGTTTCTTGCTATTCGGCTTGTCGGTGGTGGTATTGGAAATAGACTATCTCATGCCAATGTCAACCACGCTACATCAGCTTCTGTTGGCGATTGGTGTGCTTCTGCTGCTGGCGACTGGGGCTACCTATCTGTATCAGCGGGCGCGCATGTCCAGTGATGGCAATGCGTGGTGGCAAGACGACGATTGGACACACTGGGGCGGGATTTAAAGTTTGGTCCTGAAATTGTAGTTGCCTGTGTGGAGAAATCCACTCAGGCAGGAGTTGTTCAAGATGAATAAGGTCATACAAGTAAGCAGCGAAGTACCATTTGGTCATCAGCTTGTTGCGCGTCTGTATCTCAAGGATTTACATCTCAATGCGATTGTAAAACATGCTCAGATGGAAATGCATTATCTGGCGTGGGAAACCGTCCGCAAGCAGACAAATCCATTTTTCCAGACAGGTACGGGCTTTGAAGGCTATCTTGTCGGTCAGTGTGCGGTGCCAGAAGCGGCATTGGAAGAAATACTTTGCATTTCCCAGAATATTCTGGATGCAATCGCGAGGATGTATCGTTTTGAATACGGGTTTCGTTCACGATTGATGAAAACCCTCGTCAAAGATGCAGATGACTCGGAGGCAATTCAAATCTGGTCAGCATATTTTGGTGCAGAGTTAGGAAAACTTCGTGCTCGTATGCTAAGTGATACACAGGCACAAGCGTTTCGGACGGAGACCTACAGGCTTGTCAGATTATTGCCATCAATTGAGTACGATGAGATTGAAGACGATATTATGCAAACATATGCAGTTAGATCTGACCAAGAGATCGGGAAAAGAAAACTCGCTATCTCCTTGAGTACTCTGCCGATGAAACAACAAGATGCCTGGTTAGTCGCAGAAAATATCGGTGAGTTCGGTCATCCTCTCGTCAGGCAGTTGCTCATTCATGGGTAGCGTTAGCTTTTGCGATCTCTTCGTAAGACCATCCACACATTCCGCCTCGATCATTTTTGATTTGTGAAGGTAGGGTGTGACTATGACGAACCATTCTGCTTGATTTATGCGGCAACATTCGATCAACTTGGATACCCATAAGTTAGATCTTACGCCGAAAACCGCAGGTACGTCGCGATTCGTGCATCTTTGAAATACGGGTAGTCTACCTTGACAGCGTTGGTAGAATAATAGCAAAAAGTAGTGACGAAGAGAAATAACCCACTTAGCGTCTGTCAGGGATTTTGCCCCAATTCTGAGTGTGATAATTACGGCGATGTCGAGGGAAATGTCATCATTTACTATGGAAAAACCAGAGATGGTCGCCAACGCTTTCAGTGCAAAACGTGCCAAAAGACCTTCAATGAGCGTAAAGGCACGATGTTTTACAATCGGAAGACCGAAGAGGAAGATATATTAGAGCGCCTTGGTCGCCGAAGGGGTGCGCATCAGCGCTATCAGTCGTAGTAAAGGCTTCAAAGAAGACACGATTGCGTATCGGGCGAGGCATTGGACAAACCGAGACAATGGTGCTATTCAACTCTGGCAATAGGTTAAACGGCGTGCGGCTCACGCAGACGATCCGCCACCGATCCTGTCAGATAGATGATGGGACAGACACCGTGAAGCAGTGGTACAAGTTTATGGACAGGTGCCTGGGTATTGCGGTCACGGACGGCTACCCACGTGGAAACAACCTGTTTACGGCTGACACTACACGCAGATGGTCAAACAACGGGATGCTAAAGGCAATCTGATTGGGGTCGATATTCGCCTGATCTATGGAGATGAGACAACATTGACACACAGGCACACGAACCGTTTATGTCGGACGCACCAACCTGACCTCGCGTCTCATGAACGGACGCTTAGTTCACAAAATACGTGGCTTTTCTAAAGCCTTGACAATGCTTGAAGCATCCTGTGTGTGGGAAGATGTCGTTTACAACCTCACCCGGTCTGTTAAAATGTTACGCATTGAAGTTGTGCCTCAAACGGAACGATGCTGGATAGAATTGTCACCCGCAATGGCAGCAGGCATTACTGACTAGATACGGTCAATTTAGCAGGTGCTTATGGCTGTGCCCGTTCCTACCAACTCTATCTACGGAGACTACCAAAAAACAGAATTTTCTTTTAACCCGATAGTCCATAAACTTTTTGTCTGTTTTTACGCCTCCATCTGTAATGCGATACGATGCGACTCACGGGTATCGACGAAGCGGTAATCCGACTCGTGCCGTATCATTTGCTGTCCGATGACGCGGGCGATGCGTCCGGCTTCAGCATCGATCAGGGCAGGATGATGTATTTGCTTAATTTCGATAATGGGTTGATCTGATTTTTGGCGTTGGTGTAGCAGATGCCCTTTGCCGACGATCTTTAATTGCTTGCGTAACTAATCGAGTTCTTCCGGTGCGTGACGCTGAATAAAATCAATCGCGCCGTCGAAATTGCCGATCTGGATGCGGATCAGCGCAAATTTGCGTATCATCGGATCTATTGTCGATGCTTCAGATAAACGCTTCTGAGTCGTTTGTTCCTTCGGGGTAGTGGGTTGTGTCTTCTTTATAGATAGCGCGTCGAGATCGGCGGAGAATTTTCCACACAATATTGTAGCAATATCATCAAGCTGACGAACGTTGCAATTCAGCCGATTGCTTTTTGTTCGGCATATTCGATTCGTCGTGCAGACATATTGAACCTAGCTCAGTCCCCGCTGAGGTAATTGTTAGTCACCTGAGAATCCGAAGGACGAGTCCCGCCGAAATGTAGGCGAAAAGTGACGGTATCCGGTTGCGGGCTTACTCATAATTGACAAGCCACTACCTCTGGTCGTAGTAAGGAGAGGGTTTAACTGATCCGAATATCGAGAGCAAAACTTTAACGCGCTAGCGCCTCCACAATATTCGCTGTAATCATCTCATCCAGATTTGTCACATGCACCGTCTTCGAGTAAGCTTGACACAATTGCCGTATAAACAGGTTCAGATAGTATTTTTCCCATAATATGTGTACTCAACCATTGTCAGAAAAGCTAACGCTCCAACTAACAAAATTGCAACTGCCTCGGATCACTCATCCAGTTATTCATCGAAAGCAATTGTTAGGTCAACTGACATCATCTAAGCAACATGTTCTGATTGTTGCGCCTGCCGGATATGGCAAAACCACAATCGTAACGCAATGGCTGAACACATCATATGCCCGCCAGCAGATCGCGTGGTTCTCGATAGATACGACAGACAATAACACAAGCATGTTCTTGAACTATTTGATCGCGGCACTAGAACAGGATCATATAGATCATGTGGAAGCGCGGCTACAAGCATATTGGGAACTCTTCAACCATCCTCAAACAATACTCAGCGTTGTCATCAATGACCTGATGCAATCAGATGATGTAGAAAAAGTCCTAGTATTGGACGATTATCATTTGATAAACGATAACAACGCAGATATTCATAAGTTAGTTCAACAACTCCTTAACACAGCCATCCCCCAACTAAAACTGGTGATCTTGAGCCGAACAGCACCGCCCTATTCGATTGCCAAAATACGCGCTGAAAATCGGCTCAGAGAACTGCGATTTGAGGACTTACTGTTTACTAGAGAAGAGGTGCACAAATATTTTTATGCCCGCCTTAATCTGACTTTGTCAGATACACAATTGGATGCGCTGAACCAATTTACAGAAGGTTGGGGTGTTGGGTTAGCGATGGTCGCACTGCGAATGATGAATACCAATGACATCGATGCCTTCATTCAGCAATGTGCGGGGACGGAGAAATCTATAGCAGACTATCTTTTGAGCGAAATATTCGATCAACAATCTGAGAAGGTACAACAATTTCTGGTGCAAACCAGCCTGCTCAACCATTTTCAGGGGGATTTATGTGATGCAGTCTTGGAACGCCATGACAGCTATGCACTGTTAACCCGACTCGAAAATATGGGATTATTGGTTATTCCGCTAGACACGCAACGGCGATGGTATCGTTACCATCATTTCTTTCGGGATTTTTTGCGAGAGCGGTTGGCTCAGGCTGATGATACGTGGCTTCAGCTAATGCACCGGCGTGCCAGCCACTGGTTTGCGGAAAATGCCAATAATAATCCAGAATCTATTTCTGCGGCGTTGTATCATGCGCAGAAAGCCGACCAGCATCTACTGCTGAATACATTACAACGGTTCGGTACCTGGTTGTTGAAGCACGGACATCAACAACTCATTATTGATTACTTGACACCGTTTTCGATCAAAAAACTTGGTGAATATCCCACGCTATTAACCCACTATCTCTGGGCACTGCTTGGTGCGGGTGAGATGGCACATTTACGCCGTGTAATAGATACCTCGCTGAGTTTCATTCCCCGCCATATGCAAGGGAATGCGTTGGCAATCCGTGCGGAGATTGAACCTGATTGGCACCAACGACGTGATTTTTGCTTAGAAGCCTTGACCTTGCTTGATGACGATGATCTGATAGCACGTTGTATGGCGCAAGGTAATCTAGCACGTATCGCTTTTTTTGCCGACGGGAAAACCGAGCATGCTATCCAGATTCTGACGCGTATGGTTGCACTTTATGAACAAGTACAAGTCATGAAGTTATGGGCATTCACACTTGATTGTTTGATTGCCGTACGGCGACATCACGGCACATTACTGGAGGCAGAAGCCTTGTGTCATCACGCCATAGAGGTATGTGAACAACACAATTATATTAGCTTGAGTTGTGCATTCTATTCACAGCTTGGCAAAATCTTGTATGAGCAAAATCGTCTTCCAGAAGCAATAGATATTCTAGCGCATTGCCGTCAGATCTGTGATAAGCATATCAATATAAACTCTTATGTTGCGGCTTCGCTGACTTTAGCCCGTTGCGTGCCGGATGAAGAGGCTGAAATCATACGGACTGAGACACGTCATTATGTCAAAACATCGGGTTATCAACGGAGACGTGTTGAAGTTGCTACGGACTATCATTTCATCAATGATGGCTGGATTGCCCCCTTGATTGATTGGCAAAAAACAACCTTTGACAATAAGGATGAGCCGATTTCGCTACTTGCGCTGTATACAAATCTGATTCTGACGAGGCGTTTTGTTAATGGTGATAAAGCCAGCGTTCGTCATGCTTTACCCGTGCTAAAACAACTACAGACTCTCTGTCAGCAAGCTGATCGCAAAAGTGATTTGATAGAGTGTCTTGTCCTCACTACGGTAGCCTATGAACGATTGAACGAGCGAAGAACTGCCATCCACACCCTTGAAAAGGCGTTGCGTTTAGCAAAACACACGGGGCATATTCGGCTCTTTTTGGATGCGGGTAAAGTGATAATAACGCTGTTAGAACACATTGCCCAGCATAAGCACGGTCATACCGATGTGCATGTGTTATTCAATTCCACACCAATAATCGCACCGTGTATACAGCTACAAGAGTCTCTCACTCGGCGCGAAACAGAGATATTAGGCTTAGTCGGTGAAGGATTAACGAATATAGAAATCAGTCACTCATTATCTATTTCACTCAATACGACCCGATGGCACCTCAAGAATATTTTCCGCAAGCTACATGTTGATAACCGAACCAAAGCCAGTGCTTATGCCAGAACATTGGGCATTCTGAAATAAGCACTCGATCTTAGGGTAAACTTAATCGCTAAGCCTGCTTCATGCTCTGCTAGTCGCGGTCTGATATTAATCTGCCGAGTTTGCCGATGTGAAAACAGGTGCTATCGGACCATCCAATGTATACAGGAAAATGTCAGTGCCAACGCGCCCATTACCCGCCTCAATGAGATAATAATATCTATCATCTTGATAGAATAGGGCACCCTGGAAAAAGCGGTTTTGATCTACCATGTTGGATGTTGTAAGGAACGGGTTTTGTGCATACCGATAGAAGTTGACTCCATCCTCACTGATCGCCATCCCCGTTTTGCTCCCACGTGAACCACCTTCGTATAACATGACCCAACCGTCCTCAGTGAGAACAACCTCTGGTCTCCCTAACCAGTTCTCTTCCCAATCAACAACAGGGCTCAGGATCGGGTCACTTTCGGCGTAAGGGGCTTCGGTTGTGGTGGGGTCGTCATATTTCTCCCAGGTGATGCCATCATCTGATCGTGCCATGCCGATTTGAGATCCTTCGGCATTTACACCCGCATAGTACATTACATAACCCGCATCCACCGGTAACACATTAACACGCATGACCTGCAAATCATCCCATTCGCCATCCTCACCCGGACTCAGGGCTGGGGTATCGTCGAAAACCCAATCACCGGTGGGTGATGCTGCTGTCGCACGTCCAATATATCCTTGGCTGCTTCCCGATGTGTACGTGTGGTAATATAGCACCCAGGTGCCATCAGTTTCCACAAAACCACTTAACATCAAGGCTCCTGTGCCACGTAATGGCACATCATCAATGGTAAAGAGTGGTTCTTCCAATTCTCGGGTCCATGTCATCCCATCTGTAGACGTATAGTAATAAGTGACCGTGGCACCGGGCCAGCTATTGAAGAAATTGGAAAATAGATGAAATTGATCATCATGGAAGATGACTGCGCCACCATTCAGATAGCGATTGCCAACCTCCCGTGTAATAACAGGCGTTTCCGACGTTAACATAAATGCTTCTGCAAGTGCTTGCTCACTCTCAAATGTGGGGGGCATATCCTCAGTTTGTGCGAGGCTCACATCTGATGGTTGATACAAAACAAAACTCATCAAGATCATAATTTTGATTATTTGTAGCGTATAAAATCGCATAGTGTTTCCTTAATTCAAACATTCAGGGTATCACCATGCTAGGTTAGATGATTAACTCGGAGAATGACCCACATCAATGGGTGGTTTTTCATATAAGCAAAATAATTCTTTATTATGTTGGGTACGAACCCGAAAATCCCAACTCACATGATAATTTGTAGGCTGTTGTATTGACCAATTGTCCTAGCTCGCTAATACGATTGCTATGCATACGCACAGTCGGTCCAGAAATACCAATCGATGCAATTGTAACGCCAACCGCATCGAATACCGGTGATGCGATACAGCAGACCCCGGTTTCATTTTCCTCATTATCTACCGCAAATCCTTGTAGGCGGACGAGTTCCAGCTCATCTTCCAAATCTTTGAAACGCGTGATCGTTTTGTCGGTTACTTCAATCAGATCTGTAGGCAATGGAAAATCGCCAAATGCAATAAGACCTTTACCAACCGCAGTGTTATGTAAATAAGTGTATCTACCGGAATTTCCAACGACGCGAAGCAATGAATTTTCCGGCTGAACATCATCAGTTATTAAGGCTTTGCCAGACGAATAAACACCTATATGAGCACATTCTCCGGTTTTTTCTGCTAGATAATTAAGGTGAGGTTGTGCCATCTCTCTCAGAGCATACTGGTTGGTAATCTGCCAACTAATTCGATGTAACCGTTTGCCGGCAATGTACCCACGTTCTCCTGCAATTTGTTGTACATAATCATAAGTCTGAAGCGTGCTAAGCAATCTGGATGCTGTGCTCTTGTCAACATCTAGCTCAATAGCAACTTCAGTTGTGCTTACTTTCGTATTCGAATTGACGATCATGTCTATTATCTGGATACCACGTGCTAGAGATTGGATTTCGCGCATTACACTACCTTTGTTGTATAATTGCCAACAATCTACATAAATAAAACAAATATGTCAAGATAAATTGACATTAGTGATGAATTATGTTATTCATTTTATGATACTCATACGACATCCAAACAGCAAAGATGAAAAAATGTGAGTAATTTTTGCAAAATATAATTTAAGTGATCCTCAAGATGAATAAACTATTCCACTTTATCTTCGTTACGAGCTTTGTACCGTCAAAGCCGGAAGGGTGCTGACATTGAAGAAGACAAGTAATGGATCGTAACAGGGGCTAAAGTTAACGTGACGCTTAATATTGCTCTAATCGGAGCCGGACGCATTGGCAAAGTTCATGCACAGACTATTACAACTGCTATTCCAGAGGCGCAAATTGTCTCAGTAGCGGATTATCATCGGGCGAGTGCAAGCGCATTGGCAGAGATGTATAGCGTTGGTATGTATACCGATAATCATCTTGAAGCGATGGCAGTTGATGGTGTTGATGCCGTTATCATCGCTTCTTCAACCGACACCCACGCACCCTTTATTATGGATGCGGCACAGGCAGGAAAACACATTTTCTGTGAAAAGCCGATTGCGGTTGCACTAAACAGGATTGACGAAGCGTTAGCAAGTGTTGAGGTTGCCGGCGTACAGCTACAGATTGGCTTTAACCGGCGCTTTGACCCGACATTTGCTCGTGTCAAACAGGCGATTGGGTCGGGTGAGATCGGTGTACCGCATTTGCTTCATATCATCAGCCGTGATCCCGCACCACCACCAATTGAGTACATCAAAGTCTCCGGTGGTATCTTCTTCGATATGTCGGTTCATGATTTCGACATGGCACGATTCCTGTTTGGTGATGTAGAAGAAATCTATTCACAGGGGGCGGTTCTGGTTGATCCAGAAATTGGTAAAGCAGGTGATATTGATACCGCCATCATCACATTAAAATTCGCCAATGGGGCGCTTGGTACGATTGATAATAGCAGGCAGGCGGTCTATGGCTACGATCAACGGGTAGAGGCATTCGGCAGTATCGGCAGTGCCTCCAACGCCAATATCTACCCGGATACGGTTACACTGAATACCGCGAAAAGTGTACAACGTGCCAGTTTGCCGCTTAATTTTTTCCTCGAACGTTACATGAATTCCTATCGCATCGAATTACAGGCATTTGTAGAGGCGATCATCAATGATACACCGGTTCCAGTAACCGGATACGATGGGCGGGTGCCGGTAGTGATGGCAATGGCGGCGCAAAAATCGCTTGAGGAACACCGTCCTGTCAAATTAGCTGAGATCGGATGAACACCATGACCAAGACCTATGACACCCTGCACATGGGACGCAGTTCAATTGACCTATATTCCAATGATGTAGGCACACCTTTTTCACAGATTAACAGCTTTGCCGCTTATGTTGGCGGGTCACCAACTAATATCAGCGTAGGTGGGGGACGCTTAGGGTTGAAAACCGCTCTGTTGACCGCCGTCGGTGATGATCCGGTAGGCAGGTTCATCACCGATTTTCTTGACAACGAAGGTGTGGATACACAATTCATACCGATCAAAACAGAAAATCGTACCAGCGCGGTGATTCTGGGCATTGAACCTCCGGATAAATTCCCGTTGGTCTATTACCGCGATAATTGTGCAGACATCAACCTGACAATTGATGATGTGCTCGAAGCCCCCATCGCGGATTGCAAGGTGTTTCAGGTTGCTGGAACAAACCTGAGCTTAGACCCTTCACGGAGCGCGACCTTTTTCGCAGTCGAACAGGCAAAACACGCCGGTGCGAAGGTGGTGCTCGATGTCGATTTCCGCCCCGACCAATGGCAAGATGTTCGTGCATTTGGCGTACAGATTCGGGCGCTTCTACATTTTGTGGATGTAGTGATCGGCACCCAAGATGAGATCAACGCCGCTATGCTCGATGACTCCAGCAAGATGTCGCTCACACATTCGCAGGTGTCTGATACCAGAGTGCAGGGCGACAGTCAGGACAATATTCAGCAAATGCTGACGCACAACCTTGAAGCTGTGGTGGAAAAAGTTGGCGCACAGGGCGCGAAAATCCACTTACCAAATGGTGAGGTGATTGATGCGGGTGGCTTTCCAGTAGAAATCACCAATATTTTAGGCGCAGGGGATGCTTTCGGTGGGGGATTTTTATACGGCTATGTTAATGATTGGGGCTGGTATAAATCTGCCCGCTTAGGGAATGCCTGTGGTGCGATTGTCGTGACAGAACACGGCTGTGCCAACTTTATGCCGACAATGGATGAAGTTATGGCATTTGTTGCATCCTACGGCGGGCTGGACTAACAACATTACACTGACTTCATACTCCCCCTCATGCATTGGTGCATACCGCCCACATCTAATTGAATTTAGAGATAAAGGATGAAATGACTGATGAAATATACAGCAGAAACGATGCTGGTAAAGACAAACGATGACGGAAGTACCGGTGAATTTACGCGGGTGCGAGCGGGCGATGCCGGATGGGACTATTTGAACATGTCCGCGATGCGCCTCAATAGAGGCGAGACATTTGGCGATAATACCCGTGATAATGAAAATGCGATTGTTATTCTAGGCGGAGTGTGCAATATCAAAACCTCTGATGGTGAATTTACCCGCGTTGGTCGTCGCCCCAATGTGTTTAGTGGAATGCCATACGCGCTATATCTCTCTCGTAATAAAGACTTTGAGATTGAAGCACTCACCGATAGCTTTGAATTTGCCTCGTGCTGGGTGCCCACCGATCAAGACTTCCCGACACAATTGCTTACGCCGGATATGAGTAATATTGAAATTCGTGGCGGTGGAAATGTAACCCGTCAGATCAACGGCATTTTGCCACCGGGCTTTGCCTGTCATCGTATTGTCTGCGTGGAAGTTTACACGCCGTCCGGCAATTGGAGTAGTTATCCACCACATAAGCATGATGTCCACCGTGAGGACGACGACGGCAATATCTTAGAGGCAGATTTAGAAGAAATCTACTTCTATAAAATCGACAATCCCAATGGTTACGCCTATCAACGTGTATATAACGATGATCGTAGTATTGACGGGTTAATGAAAGCTGAACATCATGACGCGGTCTTGGTACCAGAAGGCTATCATCCGGTAGTCAGTGCGCCGGGCTACATCACCTATTATCTTAACTTTTTGGCGGGATCAGCGCAATCACTGGCAAATAGTGATGATCCAGATTATACGTGGGTAAAGGACACATGGACGTTCAAAGACCCGCGTGTACCCATCGTGCATCATGGCATGGAACCACGATAGCATATAGCTGATTGAAATCCCGCCGAAGTGGGCTGATTATGCAAGGATTTCGGCAAAATGAGCCGACTTATTACACTAATGCTAGGATGCTAGCTACACGGTTGCAGCTCATAACGACCAATTATCGTGATTTTGGAATGTACGTAATGTCCATTAGCTAATCAACCAAAACCCAATAAATACTATGAAGTTGTTTTTTAGAAAGTGATTACGATGAAAACTAAACGTTTAACGATGGCACAAGCGCTCATCCTCTATTTGAGTAAGCAGTACGTTTCACGTGATGGTGCGGAAAATAAATTCTTTGCCGGGGTGTGGGGTATCTTCGGGCATGGGAACGTTGCCGGAGTCGGGCAGGCGCTCCAACAATTTAGCGATGAGATTCGCTACTATCAAAGCCGTAACGAGCAGGCGCAAGTACACGCTAGCGTTGCCTATGCCAAACACAAAAACCGCATGCAGACCTTCGCCTGCACATCATCCATTGGTCCGGGAGCGACCAATATGGTCACGGGGGCGGCGCTGGCGACAGTCAACCGGATTCCGGTATTGTTGCTCCCCGGTGATATTTTCGCGCAACGCAAGCAAGCACCCGTCTTGCAACAAATCGAATGGGAACATTCGCAGGACATCAGCGCCAACGATGCCTTTAAGCCCGTGTCGCGTTATTGGGATCGAATCTATCGCTCGGAACAACTGATCACCGCTTTACCGGAAGCGATGCGCGTATTGACCTCTCCGGCAGATACTGGTGCGGTAACGTTGTGTTTGCCTCAAGATACTCAGACCGAAGCCTTCGATTATCCCGCAGAGATGTTTGAAAAACGTGTGTGGAATATCCCGCGTAACCGTGCCGATAATGACGCATTACAAGAAGCAAGCGCGTGGGTTAAATCCGCGAAAAAGCCAATTATCGTCGCGGGGGGTGGCGTGCATTATAGCGAAGCGAACGACGTGCTCCAGCAATTTGTAGACCAGACAGGCATCCCCATCGGCGAGACACAGGCAGGCAAAGGGTCGCTCAATTACAATCACGGACTGAATTTGGGCGCAATCGGGACTACGGGCACCGCAGGGGCGAACATTATAGCGCGTGAAGCGGATCTAGTCATCGGCATCGGCACGCGCTACAGCGATTTTACGAGTGCCAGCAAGACTGCGTTTCAGAACCCTGATGTACGCTTTATCAATATCAACGTGATGGCGTTTGACGCATATAAACACGGCGCGATCCCCCTAGTGGGCGATGCTAGAGTCACACTCGAAGAGTTAGGCGTAATGCTCGATGATTATATGACAGATAACGCGTATCAAAACCGCGCCAAAGATTTCAACGCGAAGTGGGATGCAGAAGTACAGCGCATTTATGATGTACAACACGAACCGATGCTCTCGCAGGGTGAAGTCATCGGTATGGTCAACACAAAGACGCGCCCGCAGGATGTGGTCTTATGTGCAGCGGGGAGCCTGCCCGGAGATTTGCACAAACTGTGGCGCACCCGTGACGCACGCGGGTATCACCTCGAATACGGATATTCCTGTATGGGCTATGAAATCGCCGGTGGACTGGGTGTCGCGATGGCTGACCCGGCGCGTGAAGTGTATGTGATGGTCGGTGATGGCAGTTTCTTGATGATGCACACCGAAATTGTGACGATGGTGCAGGAAGGTATCAAGATTACCATCATCATTCTGGACAACCACGGATACGCTAGCATCGGTGGATTGTCGAAAAGTGTAGGGAGCGATGGTTTCGGCACCAAATATCGTTATCGTGACGGAAGCGCGGATCAATTGACGGGCGAGAACATACAAGTAGATTTCGCCAAAAACTGCGAATCGCTTGGCGCGCATGTTATCGTTGCGACTGATCGGGAGTCGTTCAGCCAGGCGTTGGAAGACGCGAAAGCAATCAAAAACAAGCCGGTATGCATCGTCACAAAAACCGATCGCCGTGAACGGGTGGACGGTTATGAAAGTTGGTGGGATGTCGCCGTGGCGGAAGTTAGCGATAATCCTGATGTAGAGCAAGCCCGTCAGGAGTACGAAGAAGCAAAAAAGAACGAACGGTATCACTTATAGATAGTGGGATATAGCGCAAATTGGAGTCTGCTTGAATGAAAGATAACTTACGTGTTGGCATGATTGGATGTGGCAATGTTGTGAGCTATGGTCATCGTCCTGCGCTTACAACACTATCTGATGTCGAATTAGTCGCTTTAGCAGATATTACCCCGGAGCGTCGTAAAATTGGGCAAGAATGGTTCGGGCTATCTGAGGCGGATCTCTACGAAGATTATAAGGATGTGATCGCACGACAGGATGTTGATGCGGTGGTTATCACCGTACCGCAACAGTTCCGCAGGCAGATTGTATTGGATGCTTTTGCTACAGGTAAACACGTCTTAAGCGAAAAACCTATTTCTGATATACCTGCGATTGCCGCAGAATTATGCCAGACAGCTGAGAACGCGGGTTTGACCTTTGGCATGGTACATAACTACCACTTTTTTCCTGAGTATCGCTTGATTAAACGGTTAATAGATGCAGGCGAAATCGGTAAATTGCGCGTCCTAACCATGAATTATCTCGGCGTGATTGACCATCCCGGTGCAGTTGAATATAAGGCAGATTGGCGACACACGATGGGAGCAGGTGGCGGGGTGCTCATGGATATGATCCATGCCGTGTATTTGACAGAATGGCTTGCAGGTGAACATGCTGTGCAAATTAATGCCTTTATCGATGCCCCAACTTATGCTCACCGTCAGCCTGTGATTGAGGATTTGGCACTTCTTCAAGTGGCTTTTCCATCAAGCTATGCGCTTCTCAATATGGCGTGGGGGCAGGGGGTAGGTGGTGTCGATGTCAGCGGGAGCAATGGTCAAATACGGATGCGCTATAAAGAGTATCAAACTAGCGGGTTCAATCAACCTGCTGAACTGTATAGTGTCAAGGATTGGCAACGCACCGACCATGCTATCCCTAATTTACCAGAACACAGTGACAACATCGGGCGCTCCTTTACCGAACTCTGGGCGGACTTCCGTGATGCCATACGAGAAAAACGTGACCCGATTGCACCAGCACGCGCCGGTGAGCGGGCATTACACCTCGCTTTAGGAGCATATTTGAATAGTGTCACAGGTCACACAGTTACACTACCGTTATCAAGCGACCAACCTGTGTATCAGCAAGGTATTGCTGGAATAAAAGCATCATCAGTGTGGAAGAAAAGTCGAACCCGTGTGGCGGGTTTGTTTGAACTTAACGACGTATAACATCAAAAAATTTGGAAAAACTATGACAACAATAGGCAAATTTCGACATTTACGGCGCACATCAACCCAGGCGGGGCATTTTGTGATTATGGCAATTGACCATCGCGCCAATCTGCTCGAAAAGTTGAAGCAACAGGCGGATGAACCGCTCACTGATTATGGGTTTGTCCAGTTCAAGCAACAGGTGATTTCCCAGCTTATGGATGTATCTTCGGCAATTTTGACCGATCCTGCCTATGGGCTAGCGCATGTGGTCGCTGATACCGTTAACGACGCCATCGGATTACTCGCACCAGTGGAGGT
The DNA here is from genome assembly GCA_034435575.1 of Anaerolineae bacterium. Taxonomy (GTDB): domain Bacteria; phylum Chloroflexota; class Anaerolineae; order Aggregatilineales; family Phototrophicaceae; genus JAVJSU01. The sequence continues at coordinate 10,813 of DAOTXB010000411.1, read as the reverse complement.
GACAGATTATGGTTTACACCCCAGCCAACGCGAGATGCAAATGATCGCTGAATGGTCGGTCAAGAAAATCAAAATGATGGGTGGGGACGGTGTAAAGTTACTGCTCCCTTATCACCCCGAAGCGGAGAACGTGGATGAGAAACATAGTTTTGTGCAGGGCATAATCGATGACTGCACGACCTACGACATCCCATTTTTTCTGGAGCCGATTCCCTACGCGCTTGATCCAACACAAACGCTCCCCAATGACGAATTATTACGCGTTAGCGTGGCGATGTGCGAAACATTCAGTGCGATGGGGGTAGATGTGTTGAAATTACCGTTTCCAGTAGATCATAAACAGAGCCATGATGTTGACGTATGGCGGGAGGCGTGCGGGGCGGTTAACGATGCCTGCACGGTGCCGTGGGCGTTGCTCAGCGCCGGAGTCACGTTTGATACGTTCCTCAAACAGAGTGAAGTTGCCTGTAAAGCGGGGGCAAGCGGGGTGATCGTCGGGCGAGCCGTCTGGGCGGAAGCGGTTGAATTACATACTACTGATCGTTTTCACTTTTTACACGGACGCGCCCGCCAACGAATGCAATCCCTCGCCAATGTGTGCCGTTTACACGCGACGGCATGGCATACGCGTGTAGATGCACCGGATACGGCGGTCAACTGGTACGAAAATTATCAATCTTAGTGAAATCGAGTAGAGACGTAAGGAGTTCAAATGATAACTAAAATTCTTGATTATATTGACGGACAATGGACAGACGCAGAAGCAGCAGAATTGCTGAGTGTCATTAATCCGGCAGAAGGCAAAGCTGTCGCAGAAGTGGTGATGACCCCGAAAGAAGTGGTCGCGCAAGCCGTGGACGCGGGGCAAAGCGCCTACCGTGAATGGCGGGCAACACCAGTGACGGATCGCATCCAATATCTGTTTAAGTTGAAAATGCTCTTAGAGGAATATCTGGACGAGATCGCAAAGATCATCACTATCGAATGTGGCAAAACCTATAAAGAGAGCGTCGGCGAAATGCGTCGTGGCATAGAAAATGTTGAAGTCGCCTGTGGGATGCCTGCGATGATTCAAGGCTATAACAATGAGGACATCGCACGGGGTATTGATGAGCATATGTTCCGGCAACCCCTCGGTGTGGTGACGGCGATCACACCATTTAACTTCCCCGGTATGATTCCGCTGTGGTTCTTGCCCTATGCGGTGGCAACGGGTAACAGCTTTATCCTGAAACCGAGCGAAAAAGTGCCGATGACAACGGCGAAGTTATTTGAACTCATCGAAGAAGCCGGTTTCCCTAAAGGTGTGATTCAACTGGTCAATGGTGGCAAAGAAACAGTAGATGCATTACTCGACCATCCACAGGTCAAGGCGGTCAGTTTTGTGGGGAGTACCCCTGTCGCGCAATATATTTATAGCCGTGCCACCGCCAACGGCAAACGTGCCCAGTGTCAGGGTGGTGCGAAAAATCCGGTCATCATCATGCCTGATGCAGATATGGACACCGCGACGCGAATCATGGCGGATAGCGCTTTTGGGTGTGCCGGTCAGCGCTGTTTAGCTGCCTCGGTTGCCATTACCGTCGGTGATGCCAAAAATACCTTCACCGAACAAATTGCGGATGCAGCAATGAGCCGTAACGTAGGCTTTGGGCTGGATGATGAGGTTCAGATGGGTCCGGTAATCACCCGAGAGAGCAAAGACCGCATTGAGGGTATCATTGCCAGCGGTGAACAACAGGGGATTAACGTACTGGTGGACGGACGCAGTAAATCCGTCAGCGAGTATGACGATGGCTACTGGGTTTTTCCAACCATTTTGGACGGCGTACCACCACAGAGCGACCTCGCCGCTACCGAAATTTTCGGTCCTGTCCTCAGCTTGATGCACGGGAACACGTTAGATGATGCGATTGCACTGGTCAATGATCGTACCTTCGGCAATATGGCATGCATTTTTACTAGCAGTGGTGCGGTGGCACGTAAGTTCCGCTACGAAGCCGATGCTGGTAATGTAGGTGTGAATATTGGCGTGGCGGCACCGATGGCGTTCTTTCCGTTTAGTGGTTGGAACGCGAGCTTCTTCGGTGATCTACACGCGCAAGGACAGCATGGTGTCGAGTTTTATACACAAACGAAAGTCGTCGTAGAACGCTGGCCCCGCGAGTGGTCACGCCAATTCTAAATGCTATTTGATCGGTACAATGAGATGAGCGCACAATGCAATATCCAAATTTTCACTCATTGGATAGGAGGCATTGATCACAGGGGCGAGTTGTGGTTCCTACGCTTGTCTCAACCGCCTAATTTTTGTCAAATGACACACTAATTTTCTCTGAAAACAACTCTACTGAGACGCGCCCATATGTCATCAAATCAAATATCATGCCATACCTATGTTTTTTAGGTATTCAAGGTTGCGCTTGGCACTATTGAGTGGATTAATACCACCGTCAGGCAACATATCTTGCTCGACCACAGCCCATCCATCGAAATCAATTTCTTTCATCACATCCAACAACGCGGGGAAGTCCACATTACCTTTTCCCAATTCAGGGAACACATCAATCTCAACACCTTTAAAGTAATCCCATTCATTTTGTTGTATTGTTGATAAAATCCCGGTATCACATTCCTTGATGTGCAAATAATGTAAGCGTTCGCCCCAACGACGTGCACAAGCAACAGGATCATCACCGCCATAGGTACTGTGTGCAGTATCGAGGCATAAATTTAGATAACGTGGATCGCTATCGTTCATAAGGCGATCAACCTCTTCACCTGTTTCGACAAATGCGCCAACGTGTGGATGAAACACCGTCTTTAAACCATATTCTTCTAAAGCCAGCTTGCCGTAGGCATTTGCGTTCGCAACAAAATTTTTCCAGTTTGCGCCAGATAAACCATCTTCGGTACGAACCCGTCCTGCGCGTTCACTACGATGGTCGCTAGCAAATAGTAGGTCCGACAAAACTACCCACTCACAGCCCATTTCGGCTAGAATTTTTGTTGTGGAAATCGTTTCGTCATAATCGACTTGTTTCGCCGCCGGGTCAACCAGATTAATTTGCACATACGCAGAAATTAGGGTTAATCCTAATGCTTCAAGTCGCGGTTTGAGCACAGCAGAATCTTGTGGGAGAAAACCATAAGGTCCAAGTTCTGTGCCAGAATAACCCGCTTCGCTGATTTCTCGTAATACGGTATTCCACGGGGGAACGTTAGGCGTATCTTTCATAATCACACCCCATGATACGGGTGCTGTAGCAATTTTGATATTCATTGATTGTCCTCTGTCCTATAAAAAGTAATTATTTTGATTCTTGCGACTCCCTTCTTGTTCTCCAACGTCTGCAACGGGTTTGCGGGTTTTTTTATCATCTGTTACTTCTACACCAAAGACATGCCATCAAATACCTGAACAGTGTAGATAATTATAGTGCTCTATTGTGACAACATCCGACAATCTTAGGCTATTTCCTCGACATCCGCCGAATTTGGTTGAATACCTTGCTTCCTTCACGGTCAATTGGTTGAGTTCACGATGCAACTGCTCCACCTGCCAATTGAGCGTGCTCCACCTCGTGGTGAAAAGCAGAACACCATTGCGTGTTTTGGCGCATTACGGCGTGATACGCATGGGGTGGTGCTGTATTTCAGTCGGGGACAGCCCAACAGCTTGTAGCAATGGATGTTCATTATCGGTTTGTTGGCTATCGCCCGCCAGGAAAACAAACAGTTTGTTGTTATCGTATAGGATAATGCCTTGTGGCATAATGGCAAAGATATTCGTCGTTGGATACACGACTACAACCAACAAGCCAAAGCCGTCGGGCAACCGCGCTTGCTCACTCATCTGCTACCTGTCAAAAGTCCATGGCTCAATCCTATTGAACCCTGTTGGGTTCATGTCAAACGTGCTGTCTGCGAACAACTTATACCGCATAAATGACGACACAGACTGTGTGCCCATTTTGATACGCACCCTATAAAGTGATACTTTCATGCTATGAGGTCTAATCTTGCAATAGATCATCCGTTTAATAGTAGTGCCGGAGCGATTACAAATCTTGAACTGCAATACGATGTATAATGCATCTTATCGTAACGGAATATACTTCTAGATGTTTATATGGTTGAAAACTTAAAGATACGAGACATTACAGAACGTGAAATCGAGGTGATTGAGTTATTGTCAGAAGGCTTGACCAATAACGAAATTGCTGATCGATTGTTTCTGTCTAAAAATACAATAAAGTGGTACGTACAACAATTAAACCAAAAGCTTTTTACAAATGGGCGTGAAGGAATTGTCAAAGAGGCGCTCAGGTTAGGTCTTTTGGATTTGCCTGAGAACAGTGAAATTGGGATCATTCGTACGAATTTACCTTATCAGACAACACCCTTCGTGGGGCGCGGTTCTGAGTTAGATCAACTTCAGCAAATTCTCAGCGATTCTAACAACCGATTGCTCACTATCCTAGCACCGGGCGGTATGGGAAAGACACGAATTGCGCTTGAACTAGCGCAACAACAGCTTAGTCTTCATCGTGATGGTGTGTTTTTCGTGCCGCTGGAGTCAATCTATGATGTGGACGGTATTTTGGTGAGCATTGCAGATTGTATTGGGTTTCAATTCGGTGAGTCCCACGATGATTTCAAGCAACAATTACTTCGATTTCTTAGCAGAAAATCAATGCTGTTGTTACTCGATAACTTTGAGCAGGTCGATGTGGCTGGAACGACGCTAGTCAATGATTTACTAAAGATTTCGTTGAATATGAAAATTCTCGTTACCTCCCGCGAGAAATTAAATCTACTTGGTGAAACAGTCTATTTACTGGGTGGCATGCATTATTCCAAGCATAATAGTCGCGATGAGATCTTAAAATATGATGCCGTTAGACTCATACTACAAACCGCACGCCGTGTAAGATCTGATTGGGAGATTACACCGACCAATCTGCAATCTGTGAACCGACTGTGTGAATTGACTCAGGGAATGCCGCTTGGTATTTTATTGGCGATAACCTGGCTGGATGTCTATAGTATTGATCGTATCTGTGAGGAAATTCAAAAGGGGATTGATATTCTGACAACACAAATGCGCGATCTCCCCCCGCGCCAGCGAAGCATCCGCGCAGTTTTTGAACACACGTGGCAACGCCTCGCAAAAAATGAGCAAATAACGTTGATGCAATTAAGTGTCTTTAGAGGGGGTTGTACATCAGAAGCGCTTGAATCCATTACTAATGCAACGCCAGCGGTATTGCAGGGTCTTGTGACGAAAGCCCTTATTAATCGCACGCAAACCGAACGATATGTAATGCACGAATTGCTGAGACAATATGCAGAAGAACATCTTCATGCTGAGATGACACTTTCAGATGTGTGGACTGCTCACGCACAGTATTATCTGAATCTGGTCGAATCGCAGGAGCAAGCTCTAAAGGGGTATCATCAAGTCAAAGCTCTACAAATCATCAAGGCTGATTGGGACAATGTGCATGTTGCCTGGCAACGCGCCTGCCAAAACAATCAGCTAGATGCTATTGATAGAAGTTTGGAAACTCTACGCTTCACGATGTTGCTCACAAGTCGCATGGATCGTTACACCACATGGTTGAACGAGGCGCTTGCTATCTTATCACTTCCAGATGATGATCCATTTTTTATAAAGTTGCGCGTATACAAAGCAGATGCATTAGCTGAGCAAAGTCTCACAGAGCAATCTTATCAAGTAATCAAGCCTATCGAGAAAGACATTGAAGTAATTGATGATGTGAAGGTCAAATTGCTGGCTTTTATAATACTTTCTCGCGTGTCTTATATTCTTAGTGATCCAGAATCATCGTTAGAATATGCTCAAACGTGTTTAGAAATGTCACATGAGTTAGGTGATTTATGGTACGAGGCACAGGCGCACTATGCTCATGCTCTCGTCGTCGGATTATGGGATGCCGACGCACCACTTTATCATGTAGAACGCTGTATCGGGTTGTCCGAACAAATCGGTGATCGTTACTGGTTGTCACATGGGTATCTGGTGGGTGGTTTGATGCTCAGTCGTCTCGGGCGAATCGATGAAGCCTTAGCATATACTGAAAAAGGGTACGACATTGCAGATGAATTGAACGATAAACATACCATGTCAGCCGCTTCAAGTAATCTGAGCGTGTTGGTACAATCGCAGGGCAAATGGGAACTTGCAAAAAGGTTTCAACTTAGGGCGCTACATCTAGAAGAGGAAATGGGATATGCATCGGAAGCACTATTAACTGCACAGATTAGGTTGAGTGAGTATCACTTGCTTCAGGGTGATATACAAAACGCGGAATATTATTTGATGCAGGTAGCGCCATTACTGGAAAAGATGGAATATCCCGCCATACCATCACGATACTACACGCAAAAGAGTATGCTGGTTGAGTATCAGGGACACTACGAGCAAGCACATCAATTTGCAATGCAAGCTTTGGAATACATCCAGACAAACATGAATTGGAGTATTGTCCATCACGCCATGCAACGCCTAGTATGGACACATGGCTGTCTCGATACCTATGACGAAGCACAATCCTATCTGATTAAGGTGACTCAGCAGGAATTACGCTCAAATCGCCCGTGGAATATGATCGCTAATGTTGCATTGCTTAGTTTTACAGTCACCCATGACGGCAACTTACCACGTGCTACCGCTATGATGGCATTGGTTGAACACCATACGATACAAGCTGTGTGGTTACAGCAACATCCAAAATTGCAGGCGTTGCGTCAGCGCTTGCGCGATGAGCTAGGCGAAAACGTGTACAACGAAGCGTTGGAAACTGGTAAGCAACTCAAAGCGCGTACAGTGCTTGAGGATTGGCTCAAAGCGAACGATCCCAATTATTCTGTGCCCACATAATCCTCCTGATTCATGAGCATGTAAACCATCGCAGTAAGCTCTTCATCTGACAAGTGAGTAAATGCTGGCATATGATGATTGCTCGCTTCGTATCCCGGCGTATAAAAAATTGTCGGGTTGACGATACTTTCGTAAATATACGCCTCTACGCTGTCTGCATTGCCGACATAGACGTTTGCGGCGATATAGTCCGCAGAGTTTTGTACAATCGTGTCGTGATTAGGGGCGAACATGCCCCGTGTGTTGGCGATTTCAAGTGTATGGCATGATCCACAATAGTTTGCACGGTATACCTGAATACCATTATTGAGCAACTCTACATCAATCGACTCAGATGAGGACGTGTTATACACCAGAAAACCGAGTCCACTCAGGATGATTATGATGATAAACGCACCAATTGATTTTGACATTGTCATAAGCGTTTGGCTTTATCCACTCTCTATCTTCGCCTTATGCAGGCGCAAAATACTTTATTGAGCAACATTTTACAACTCATAGAAATAATAAGTGCAGATTTATAGCGTTATATTGTTAACGTGTTCCAGAATGGAAATTTTTCATCAGGATAGGCTTTCTCCACTAAACTGTTGGTTGTGAATGATGATGATGGCAGGTACCACACCTGCCATCATCACGTTTCAGGATCTTACATACCGAATTCAGGTAATGGAGAGCCTTCCATATCAGTCAAGCCCTCATAAAAGACGACCATACCCGCTTCAGGGATCGGCGCACCGTTGATCGCAACATAACCGTTTCCATCAGCGTCGAAGGTGATGGCGGTCACGAAGGGTAGACCGTCAATGACAATTTCAGGTGTACCATCGGGCAGAATACGGGCGACGTAACCGGAATTGAACACCGGACCTTCTTCCGTGAACATGCCGAAGCTGACCACGTACAGATTCCCATCTGGTCCCATGACCATGTCTGTTAGCATCGTCATGCCAAGCGCGAAGTCGGTGATTTCGCCACCTTCGCCAACCTGAACGACTTTCGCCGCACCAGGCAGGAATGGGGCACCTGTCAAGTAAGAAACAAAGGTGTTACCGTCTGCATCAAAGGCGACCGCGGTAGGTACAGCATCTGTAATTAGTTGATTATCATAATATGCGCTGGGGAATACACCGGGCTGACCGGGGAAAGATGCGGCAGTTTCAACATCGCCCGTTTCCAGATCAACGCGCCACAGTGCATTGGCGGCGGCATCAGCAATGTACATCATACCATCTGGACCCACACCCATACCGTAGGGGTGCGATTCAACATTGGTGCTTTCGTCAGGATCGTTCGCGTATTCATGCGCCCACAAATTAGCTACTGTGACGGCTTCGCCTTCCTCTAGCCGGATCAACTCCCCTTGATGGGCAATGGTTGGGACTTCGCCGAGGCTATCTTGCCAACTGCCAACAGTAGCATAAATGACACCATCAACCTCGGCAATACGCGCTACGCCGATCAGATCTTCGCCGACAGCAACAGACGGTAAGCTCGCCATAATTTCTTGTTCACCGTCTTCATTTAGTCGGATAATACGTGAGGTCATACCAAAAGTCGCTACCTGTGGTTGCAGGGTGTTAATATTGTAGAATTCGATTTCTTCATCGCCGCCAAGTCCACTATCTGCGACCCATAACATACCGTCAGAATCAATTAGCAAACCCTGCGGGCTGTTTAATCCGGTAGTGATAATATCTCCGGTGATTTCTGGCATAGGCGGTGCGTCCTGTGCAATTACTGTCGATACAATCAACAATGTAACTGATATAAGCATGAGTACAAGTTTTTTACGCATATGGTTTGTTCCTTTAACTATTCAATCATCTCCAACATATTACAGCTAAGGGGGTATGGTCGTCACCATACGGGGGTATGGTGCAGTGCAGGGTATGGCGTTCAATGTAAAACTGAGTTCATTTATATCGTGATCCTTCAAGAAATGGCCTATATTCAACCAAGAAAACCTAATGAAGAATGGGGGAGGGATTTCGCCGAAATCCACATTGATCATGAGACACGCTTGGAGTTTTTCTGGTCATGGATCGTGGCACATCATGTGTCAGGGCGATTGCATATGAAGTCTATATCACCGGACCGAACAGTTACGTCAATTACAATCCGTACATCGTCGGCACCGATGTCACGTGTGCCACGAATTGTGATTTATCGCTGACGTCATCCGAAAATGGTGCCTACACATGGTATGTGCGCGCTGGTAACGCGGGGGTGATGGACGGCATGGGATAGAACCGTAACACCGACGCCGGTGGTGATTCCAGTTGAGTCGATACCGACGGAAGACACCGTAATCGTGGAACCCACCGAGATGCCACCGGAAGCGACGGACGAACCCGCGCCAGAGGGTCACGCCGGAGCCGTACAACCTGACATTCGGTAATCTTACCTGTAATGAAGATTCGGACTGTGCGCTTGGGCAACTCATACTATATTAATCATGCCACAGACGATGTGCTTAGTTGTATACTCAGCCTGCTTGCCACATTTCATACCATGAGATCTGATTTTATACGAGAGGCTCTTGGCTTACGAAAAAAGGAAAAGACGTGCCGAAACACGTCTTCAATGCACATCCTCTGCTTATTTTTGCTGATGCGCTCTTACTCTTCCTCGCCAAGCAATGGGAGCACGGGATTAAGCACATTCGCTATGCTTAGTTCAGGGTCGGCGACATCGTTGTTGTAAAGAATTACCACGACTGTATCGAACTCAGGCGAATAATTGAGTACTGATCGAAAACCTGCAATCCCACCCGGATGTCCGATATAGTTGCCACTGATGAATACGCCCAGACCATAAGGACTATTAGGCGCAGTCGTCGTCATTGTCGCCAGTGTCTCCGGGTCATCAAACAATTCACCATCGAATAATCCACGTGCAAACGTAACTAAGTCTGATGCGGTTGAGACCATACCCCCTGCTGACCACCCAACGGATTCATGGAGTTCAGTGACATCTGCCATAGTTTCCCCAACGCCTGAATAGCCATGTACAATATCAATCACTGCATCTTCGTAGCAATCCATAAAGGTGGATTCCAGACCCAATGGCTCATAGATATTTGTGCGATATGCTTCTGTCAGTGGCATATCCATCGCTTCTTCGATGATCATGCCAAGCAACGTGTAGTTGGTGTTGCTATAGTACCATCCTGACCCCGGCTCAAAGTAGGCATCTTGCTCGTAGACGTAGCGGGAGAGCGTGTCGTTGGGGTCGCGTTGAACGCAATCCAGTGTCACATCTCCTGTTTCCTCATCAACCGCCATCTCAGTGAAAATATCGGCATAGTAAGATTCGTGTTCAACAATGTTAAACAAGCCAGATGTGTGCGTGAGTAAGTGACGCAGTGTGATCTGATCGCCATGGGGCAGTTGCCCGGCGACTTCCGGCAGCCACAGCGCCAGCGGATCGTCTAGACTCAGCACGCCATCCTCGGCAAGTTGGACGATCACCGTCGCGGTGAACATCTTGGTGATACTGCCGATTCGAAACGCACCCTCTGGCGACATTGGCGTTTCGTCCATGAGATTTGCGAAACCGCTCGCTCCGGCGAACTGGTACTCTGGCGTATCAATCCACACAACCATACCGGGTGGGAGAGTCTCTTCGGTCAGGCTGTCCATTTCAGCTTGAATCTCGGTAATAACGTCCGTTGGGAACGCTTCAGGGTCTTCATTGTTTTGGGCGGCGATAACTGAACCAGTCAGCAGAGCTACCAGGATCAGTATGAAACTCAATGTCATGCGAAAACGCATAGGGTTACTCCTTTGTGAGTGATAAATAATGTAAGTTATCCGCGTACAACGCGAACAATGCGGTCATATAGGATCGGTATAGTCGCTTCTGAATCGCCGCCAGTAGAATTCACGAACATGATGACCACTG
>DAOTXB010000410.1:0-34437 GCA_034435575.1 Anaerolineae bacterium | reverse complement strand
GGGCAACAAACAGCAGATGCGATTATGGAATTGCTCAACCCGAAAGGTGTCATGGTCGTGCTGTATAACGTTACACATGGATGTATGTCATCGCGTGGGGTCAAGCTCCATGAAGCGAACACCACCACGATGACAAGTCGTGGTGTATTCAAAGACAATCCACAATTGCGCGCAGAAATGATGACATTATTGCAAACGCGTAATCCATAGTTTGAATCAACATCATGGAATTCATAAAAGTCGGATGGAGAGATCATCCGGCTTTTTTTGTTGATATACCACGCGATTTACCCCTTAAACCAGCGCAAAACGATAATTGAATTGAAATTGACGCTGTGGTATAGTGTTCCATCGTAAAAACATATATTCACTCATCGAGAGCGACAGAGGGACTGGGCCCAAAGAAGTCGCGGCAACCGCCGAAGCGTCGGTAAGGTGCCAATTCCTACAGAGGATACTCTGAATAGATGAGGGCTTGCACAATTGAACTTTGCATGCGCGCCTCTTCTGCTCAGACAGAGGCTTTTTTATTTGTCGCATCGACACTAAACAATGAATACTGAGGAGGAACTATGACAGTATCGAAGGCAAACACTACCTTCATGACATCACCGAGCTATTTCTATACATCTGAGGCTGTGTCCGAAGGGCATCCCGATAAGATGTGTGATCAAATTTCGGATGCCGTATTGGATGCTATTTTGGATCAAGACCCGATGGCGCGTGTTGCGTGCGAAGTTTCCACCACCACAGGTCTTGTTGTGGTCATGGGTGAAATCAGCACAAGCGCCTACGTAGACATTGAAAGCATTGTCCGCCAAACCGTGCGTGAAATTGGCTATACACGCGGTAAATATGGCTTTGATGCTGAAACATGCGGTGTGATGATCTCTATCAAAGAACAATCTGCGGATATTGCTCAGGGTGTCGACACAGCACTCGAAGCGCGTGAAGGCGAAATGAGCGATAGCGAGATCGAAGCGATTGGTGCGGGCGATCAAGGGATGATGATTGGCTTTGCCTGTGATGAAACCGACGAATTGATGCCATTAACCAGTTCATTGGCAAACAGCCTCGTACGTCGCCTGGCAGAAGCACGAAAATCTGATGAATTACCGTGGTTGCGCCCAGATGCGAAGAGTCAGGTTACTATTGAATATAGCGAGGGTAAGCCGAAGCGTGTAGATACCATCGTTATCTCCACACAACATGCGCCAGACATCACACAAAAAGAAATTCGCCAGCGCGTCATTGAACATATCATTCTAGATGTTGTGCCGGAAAATCTGCTAGATGATAAAACACGGTTTTTCATCAACCCGACAGGTCGTTTTGTCACGGGTGGCCCACTCGGAGATGCAGGATTGACGGGACGTAAGATCATCGTTGATACATACGGTGGCGTTGCCCGTCATGGTGGTGGTGCCTTTTCCGGTAAGGACGCGACAAAAGTTGACCGTAGCGCGGCATATATGGCACGTTACATTGCTAAAAATGTGGTCGCCGCCGGATTAGCAAGTCGTTTTGAACTACAGGTTTCCTATGCCATTGGGGTGGCACAGCCCACATCCCTTGCCCTAGAAACTTTTGGAACAGGTACTGTTGAAGACGATGTTATCATCAATCTGATCCAGAAACACTTTGATATGCGCCCTGCCGCCATTATCCGCGATCTTGATCTACGTCGTCCGATTTATCGACAAGTTGCCGCATATGGTCACTTTGGGCGTGAAGATGTAAATGTGCCGTGGGAACGTACCGATAAGGCTGATTTACTCCGTAAGGACGCAGGGCTATAATTCTGCCCACTGCAAAAATCAATAATCTTAATGCAATAGGCGGGATGGTGAGTGTTACCATCCCGTTTGTGCTTTACAATAGAAGGATACTTTAATCAATTTGCTGACTTCAAACAAAATGGTATATAGTTTGAAGATGGTTTATTAGCCAACAGTCAACGGGAGCAGTTCTGGTATGCGCGCACTGAGAGCACTTGGCAGATTTTTCTGGCGTTTTATGATTATTTTTTCCTTTATTGTCAATATTGTTCTTGTCATTGTCTTGCTCGCCGCAGGATTATTGATTTTTGAAATTAAGAATGAGATCGCGCAACCGTTGGTAACGGGTTTGCACAGTAGTTTCGTCGGGCTTGATGAAGCAACGATTGATTGGACGATTCCGGTACGCGATACGGTACCGGTTAACCTCGATATCCCCTTGGAGCAAGACACCGTCGTTATATTGACGGATGATGTGCCATTGGTCGTTACAGCGAATATCACCGCACCCGGTTTAACGGTCAGCAACGCACAGGTCAGCCTAACACTGCCTGTCGGGTTAGAATTGCCCGTCGCGCTTGACCTTGATGTACAGGTACGGGATTCATTGCCTGTGTCATTGGATGTACGGGCGGTTATCCCATTAGAGCAAACACAATTACACGATGTTGCGAACAATCTGCGCCTGCTGTTTGAACCATTCGGACGTGGGTTGCATAATTTGCCGAGTGAATGGGGCGAAGTCCCTGATTTCGTGAGCGAGGTCGTCAGTGGCGATGTGAATTTGCTCGATGAAAACGCCTATAGTGAAAATCCGTGGCCCGGTTTCTCCCGTACTGCTGGATTAAATTATCAACTGGCAGACGAAGCAGTTCCGTTAGCGAACATTCCATTACAAACAGGCGTTGTTATGCAGGGTGGTATTCCAGGCTTAGACGAACAATTGCGCCCGCAAGTGTATGACCAAGGTGGTCCCGCAGAGGTCAATACACAGGCGGTTGATGGTATGTCCGCATTTGGCATTGCGCCAGCCTTCTTCGGTGCAGAAGGTATAAACACCGAAATGAACGTGCAGGATTCCACAAATGAACAGACTAACAGCCCGGAAGACACAACGACCTTGCCACAAAGCGAGAATGATAGTACCGTAACTTCTGATGAAAACGTCGAACAAACGCCCGATCCCAATAGTGGGACCGTCGGCGCTGGTGAGAACGCTCCTGACGCAACTCAGGAGACAGAATTTGAACCAACGCCAACAGGAGGATAATTATGCCGGATTCACGTCCGCCCAAAATTTGTGATTACGAAGGGTCAAACTACCGGACAGAGTTCTGGGAAGGTCAGGGACGCAATTACGAAGATCGCGCCGAGCGGGTGGCGCTCCGCAAACTGCTCCCCAATGGTGGACGGCGCATTCTGGAAATCGGCGCAGGGTTCGGGCGGTTGACCAGTGAATGGGATCAATTCGATCAAGTTGTGTTGTTAGATTATTCGTTTTCACAATTACAATATGCCCGCGAACATTACGGCGATTCTGACCGATTTATCTATGTGGCGGCGGATGTGTATCAGTTACCCTTTATCGCCGGTGCATTCGACGCGGCGACGATGATTCGCGTAATCCACCATATGGCAGATGTGCCCTCTGCCCTAGCACAAATTCGGCGTGTTTTAACCCCGCGCGCAACATTTATCCTTGAGCATGCTAACAAGCAAAACTTCAAGGCGATCATGCGTCATTTTCTGGGTAGACAAGATTGGAATCCTTTCGACAAAGACCCTGTAGAATTTGTGGAACTCAATTTTGACTTTCACCCGGAATACATTAAGAATGAGCTGGCAAACGCCCAATTTGACTTACAACAGCGCATCCCGGTTTCGTTTTTCCGCTTGGGGTTGCTTAAGAATAATTTACCAACACAATTGCTAGTAACGCTGGATAGTTTGCTACAGAATACAGGCATTTTGTATACACCAAGCATTTTCACCAAGAGTTTAACCAGTGGTGAAACCCCGATTAATCTCAGTGCGGTCAATTTATTTGCCTGCCCAGAAAGTGGCGGTGAACTCACACGTGAGAGCGATACAATGGTGTGTAAAGAAAGCGGTCTTCGTTATGCTATCCGTGATGGCATCTATGATTTCAAAGCACCTTTAGATTAATTCTAGGTTGACCATCGCAGTATAATAGCCTAATTACGATCATATTTTTACACCAGATAGAAAAAGACGATCAACAAACTTACCCAGAGCACAATCGTGATTTGTAAGGCATGATCCTCAAAAAGAATCTCGGTTGGGTCGCCCCCATGTTCCTTCACATAGATCAAAAACATATACCGGAACAATCCGTAATAGACAAACGGTATTGTCAACAGCATATACTCCGTGCGGATGAGCGCAGTTTCTGCCTCAGCCGCATAGAGCGTGTAGGCAATCGCTGTTGTGGTAATCGTCAGACGGAGCATATCATTAATGAGGTTCAAATTGTATTCTTTGAGGATACTGCGGGTTGAACCGGCTTTATCGCCCATCATGATATATTCCTGTCGGCGTTTACCGACTGCGAGGAACAGCGCCAACAATGCCGCACACATATATAACCACGGAGAGAAGCTCGATACCTCGATGACGACTGCCCCTGCTAACACGCGCAGGACAAAACCACCTGCAATAGCAAACACGTCAATGATGACGATATTTTTCAGAATAAAGCTATACGCCACATGCAGAGCGATATAGCCGATGATAACCATAGTCAATTTTGTGCTGAGTGGCAATGAGCCAATAATCGCCACTGCAAATAGTACAATTGCGGCACCAATCGCCACTGGAATCGGTAGACGACCAGATGCAATCGGGCGAAATTTTTTGCGAGGATGCTGGCGATCTTTTTCAATATCGACCAGATCATTCACAATATAGATAGCGCTTGCCGTTAAACAAAGCAGAACAAACGCGGCAAGTACACGCAAAAACGGGTCAGCATCGAACAACTTCTGATCAAACAGAATCGCCATGAACACAAACCCATTTTTCGCCCATTGCTTGGGGCGCATGTTTTGCAGTAATGCGAGGGGAATACCGCTTGCAGGATTATTCTGATCTTGCACTGTATCGGTTGTCGTTTTCACATTATCAGCCATTTACATGCTCAAGCGTTTAAAGATGCGTTCCGGAATATTACGAATAATCATCATAATGAGCGCCCAATACGACGGTGTATAGAGAATATCGCGCCCGCTTTTCATAGCTTTGTAGATTTGCTCCCCGACTTTTTCAGGATCAGCAAGCAATGGGCTGGGTTTAAGATGTGCGGTCATCGGTGTACGCACACGTCCCGGCTTGATCGTCAACACGGAAACCCCAACTTTGGCGAGGCGATTACGTAATCCTTGCAAAAAGGTCGTTTTCGCCGCCATCGCTGTGCCATAAACATACAAGCTCCCACGACCACGGTCACCAGCAACTGATGAGATTACCGCAATCGCCCCACGCCGACGTTCTTCAAAATAATTGGCGGCAAGTGTTAGGAAGGCGGCAGTGCTCAGGAAGTTAGTATTCATCTCCTGTAACATCACATCAACATCAGCCTCAGCTAACGCTTGATCCCCAAGAGAACCATGAGCGATGTATAGCACATCTACCTGCCCCATACGATCAATCGCGCTATCTAGTAACGCTTGATGATGGTCAAAGTTATTCATATCTATCTCGTGGGTTTCTGCACTTGTTGCACCACGCGCAAGTAAATCATCTTTAATCACGGACAGCTTTTCTGGTGAGCGCCCGACAAGGAAGAAATCCGCGCCATCAGCGGCAAAGAACTTCGCAGTTTCATGAGCAATTGCAGATGTCGCACCGATAACCATAATCTTCAGCATATGTCATTAAATCCTTTATGATTCAGTCACACGTCGCCAGAAGCTCGACGAAAATTTCGGGTCAATGTACTGTGCAAACGCCTCCCAATTTGGATAACTCATACGGAAATGTTCACCGGACATTCGCGCATCTTTTGCAGGGTACAACGCCCCACCGTTATCAAACACAATTTGATCAAGTTCGTCCAGCAAGTCGAGCGTCTTTTTACCCTTAAAGCGAAAATCTAGCGCAAGTGTTACACCCGGACGTGGAAAAGACAACATACCCGGCGACTCGACATCACCAAATGTTTTGAAAACAATCAATGGTGAAGCCTCTCCCGATTTGACGATTCGACGTAATACCTCTTTGATCGGCTCGCGGGTTTCTTTATAGGGCATTACAAACTGATACTGCAAGAAACCTTTTTTGCCATAAAGCCGATACCAGTCCGTCGCGACATCCAGCGGATAGAAAAATGGATTATAGTGTGTCACCGCACGAATACGCTTTTTAAATTGCTTACGATAGTAAAGTTCGTTGAAAATGCGTGTCGTCAGTGAATTGACTGTAAACGAAGGAAAATCGAACGGGACAGGCAACGGTGTCACCTTCTTGAGTTTACGCTTCATGCCGAAGGGTGGATCATCAAAATCCCCGCGTGTGAACAGACCGCGCCCGAAGTTCTTACCACTTGCGAGACAATCCACCCACCCCACAGTGTAGGGAATTTCCTCTGATTCTTCAGATAGCGCGAAAAATTCGTCAACATTTTCGAAACGAATGCTTTCCATGTCGATGAGGGGGGTGGGAATCGATTTAAGTTGCATCTCCACCCAGATGATGACACCTGTGAGTCCTAAGCCACCAATGGTTGCTTCATAGTAATCGGTATTTTCCTCAGGCGAGCAGGTTAATCGATCACCATTGGAGCGCAGAAGTTCAAATTGAATAATATGACATCCGAATGTTCCAGCAGAATGGTGGTTCTTACCATGAACATCATTGGCAATTGCCCCACCAACAGTGACATATTTTGTTCCCGGACTCACCGGAACAAACCAACCATGTGGCACAACAACTTCGAGAATGTGCTCAATTGAAACACCGGCTTCACAGCGAAGCACACCCGTTTCACGGTCAAAAGCGATGAATTGGTTCAGGGGTGTCATATCGAGCAAAACACCCCCATCATTTAAACAACTATCCCCATAACTACGCCCATAACCAAAAGGCAAAAGAGGTGGGTCAATTTTGCACAATTCCGGCAAATCCGTGCGCCACGCAATTTCTTTGACATCGCGTGGTGTTGCTTCAGGGTAGCGTCCCCAAGATGTATACCGTTTTGTTCCAGACATTGGTTTACCCGCATTCTAATAAGTCCATGCGTTAGCGCATATCATACGGGATTTTGTGGCATCCGAGTAGGCAAAATGTGGTTAAATGTGTTATTTGTCACATAAGAAAGCGGTAAGTCGTAGGGTTATAACGGTTCTAGATTAGCATCCACCCATCGATTATATGATTCACGGAGTGCTCTCGTTTGTGTGCCCGGTGTACTATCGCCAAGCACAAATCCATCAATCTCCACAATCGGCACAATACCACGACTACTACTGGTGATAAATGCTTCTTCAACCTGCTCAAGATCAGCATGATTAACGGGTAATTTAACCACAGGCAAAATATTCGGCGCAATCTCAAACATTATCTGTTGGGCAATGCCGCCAAGCACACCCTCACCAGCGGTAAATAGCATATCATCTTTGATGGCGTAAAAGTTCGCGCCTAAACCTTCCATCATATTACCATTTGCATCAAGCAAAATCGTATCGTAGATACCTTCCGGCATGGCATCGCTAAGTGATTTACGAGCGTGCATCCAATCCGTAGTTTTGGCGGCAGGATTATCGCGCGCGCTATTCGGCGCAGTGATACACCGCACACCCCGCTCAATAAATGCTTCGGACAAGGGTTTGAACGGTTCAATTGAAAGTATCAGGGTTTGTTGATGATCCCGAGGAACAGTTACACGGAAGCGCACACTACCAACATCAGCATCTGTAATCATTTCGCGGAGCGCGCCCCGTAAACGTGTACGATCAAGTGTGAAATCAATGATTCCTGCGCGACGTGCGGAATCTTCCAGACGGTCTAAATGGTCATTCAACTTTAGAGTATCAAAGGTGTTTAACGTATTCGCCACAGTATACACACCGTCCTGCGGTTCATATTTCACAGCATTGGCGAGTGTATCCGCTTCATAATCGACATCACGTAAACCATCGAGTGTAAGTCTTTTAATCAAACACAGTGACATCGTTTCCTCCACTTAAAGGCTTTAATTCAACCATAACGAACGATAGCGTTCCCAGTTTTCAGCGTCCATGCCCAGACTCTGGAAAAGTGCCACACCACCAATGACCTGTGAAGCATCACCTGACTGCGACAATCCCTGTTGTACACCGGAAATGGCTAATGTCAGATTCTCGACAGATGCATCGTGTGCGGGCAACTCCGTTGTAAAAGCAGGCAAGCCAATCACCACATTCGTCGTCGTTTGTAGTTCATCAATAGCAAGAGCATAGGCTTCTACCTGATAGGCGACCCATTGTGCATAATCAGATGGCTGGGACAAATAGCTGTTGTACGCTTGCACCACTACATCATCCACCAACAAGGCAACACGTTGTTTATATTCCACATCCCAAATTGTACCCGGTGCGATCACCGAAGGTGTAGGGATACCGGCATCAATCGGTGTCCAATCCGGTGGCACAGAAGCACCCATGCGAACATCTTGTCCGATTGTCCCACGTACACGTTGGAGCAGGCGTAAATAATTATTGTCATTGTTAAAAATGGGTTCGACATCAAGCAGGATGCCATCAAACGCTAAATTGTTGATCATTCGCAAACTAAACGCGGAAACACTCCCCACGTTCTCTTCATTACTGATGGTAGATGTATTCTCGCCCGTCGAAATTACGGGGATGTTCAACCATGCGAATAAACGCGCTTCAGGATAAAGCCGTGAAAATTGTTCGGTAAAGGCTTGCACCTGTGCTTCAATGTCGTTGAAGGTGTCTTCTGAGTCTAATCCTGCAGACCAGCGTCCATCTGGAGTCATTGTGCCAACCCACGCATAGATGGTACCAATTTCATTATCGCGCAGTTGTCGTGTCAAAGAATCAATGTCAGCATCCGTGTGATCGGCATGAGACCATTCTTGCCCTAACCAGATCGCGTTGGGTGCCGCGACGACCGGATCATTCTTGAATAACCCGACCAGTAAAATTAGCGCCAGCATAAACACACCAGCTAAACTGATTAGCCCAACCTGACGGGCATAGGGAATGTTGATGCGGGACAGATTAAATCCACCAGCGGGGGTTAATTGTCGGGGTAAGCCGCGTCGGACAGTTGGTGTGGTACCAGTTTTACGACGGTCTTTACGACGCTTTACCCGTTCCCTTGCACGGCTGGTTCGATGTTGTGATGATTCAGAGTCCTGCTCAGGTGATTGATTTTCAGGAGAAGGATCGTGTTCTAGGTCCATAAGTGCTCAAATACCATATCTATCTATACCCTTATACAGTCTCAATGATAGATGCATTTGCGATTTTTCGCAGACCCTGTGGACTGTATTTAATCAATATCGCCCATCAAATAATCCCGAATCGCGTTAACAGTGGCGGTCCTACTAGCAATATTGAAATTGTCGCAGAGGTAAATGTGGCGGCGAGCGTTGCCGCGGCGGCAACATCTTTCGCAACCTTTGCCATCGGGTGCAAATCCTGTGTGACAAGATCAACTACAGCTTCTATAGCGGTGTTTAGCGCCTCGGTAGACCACACTAGCCCAAGTGACAAAAATACGAGTACCGTATGTACGACATCAATTTGTAACCAGAAAGTTAAAAACATCATGGTGAGGCTGACAAAAAGTAGATTACGCATGGTCTGCTCATAGCGCAAAAGATACAGTAAACCAGCGATTGCATACTTCGTGCGTGAGATTTCATCGGCATTTTTTTCAACCGCTTTGTAAGGACGCGGATTAATTTTCATTGTGCCGACGACAGAATTATCAAGTTCCTCAGCGGATGAGGTCTTTTTCTCTTCTCTATCTTTAATCATATCAGAGCACTTCTCTACCTTATTGACGTTAAATACCGAGTTTATCCACAAGAGCAGGACCCAAAATAAGTATACCAATAAGTATAGAGGCGACAACTCCAAGCAACACCGCGGCAGCGGCGACATCTTTGCCAACCTTCGCCATTGGGTGCATTTCTTGCGTCGCTAGATTTACCGATGCTTCAACGGCGGCATTTAAGAACTCAGCCATCCACACCATTGTCACCGTTAAGATTAGAATTGCCCAGCGGAGCACATCAATTTCTAGCCAGAATGCCAGTAAAAACACGGCAATACTCGCCACAGCCTGCAAACGTGTGTTTTTTTGTCGCCGAAGCATATACAACCAGCCTGCGATGGCATAGCCTAAGCTCACCGCACGATTGGCGCTAGTCACAGGACTATATTCATCAGGGTCAATTTTCATTGTGCTGGTAAGCGCTTCGGTTACATCTTCGACTTTACCCATCGGATTCATCCTCCAAAGCAGGAACAATCGATGCGGAAACACCCAATTCATCTAAAATTATAGCTTGTTCTTCCCACATTATTGTCTGCGATTCTTCATCATCATGATCGTAGCCTAACAGGTGTAATACACCGTGCACTACCAATAACGTGAGGGTATCAGCGAGCGAGTGATTGTGTCGTTCTGCTTGTGCGCTGGCATATGGCAATGCAATCGCTAGATCACCCAGATAAAATCCATCTGGCAAGTCTGCAAGATTGCCCAATTCACCAGAAGGAAACGAAAGCACATCAGTGGGGGCATCGTTACCACGAAATTGATGGTTTAACCGTTGAATAGCGTCGTCCTCTTGTACAGAGATACTCATCTCGACAGTAGAATTTATCTGATGATGGCGTAGCACAGTTTCCACAGCAATTTGCCAGCGTGATGCAGAGACATCATAGCCGTTTTTATTGATGACCTCCACGATTACGGTCACGACTCACCCGTCACATTCTCCGCCGTTTTTGTCTGGTCTAGTGTATCATCAGCGCTCGGCTGTTTTTTTGACTCTATAGGCGTTTCTGTTGCACCATTAGCTTTTTCTACTTCGCTTGTCTTACGTAAGCGTGGCACTTCCGGCATGGGGGAGTCTTGTTCATCCTCATTGAGTGCCTTTTCCAATTCAAGATTACCTGTTTTGCCTGTTTTACCCGCTGTGTCATTCTCGACAATCGTATTCTCCGAAGAGATACGTTTCATTTCCTGAGTCAGATTTGGCTTAGGCTTGGGTACAGCGACAGGCTCCGGTGACGGTATAGAAGTCTGCCCCTGATTCGCTACGGTGTCACGCACACGTGCAATCGCATCTTCATAATTAATGCGCGGATGATAGATTGCCTGCAACATCTCAATAAAAATATCCTTGATCTGCTTGAGATCATTTAATGTCAACCGAGATTCATCTAATTGACCGGATTTACGCTTGCCTTCAATAACAGTCATAACGGTTTCGGCGACTTCAGCCTTAGATTTTGGCTGTCGTGAACGCACCGCCGCCTCGCAACTATCTGCAAGCATCAAAATCGCGGTTTCCTTGCTTCGCGGTTTTGGTCCCGGATACGTGAAATCGTTAATGTCAACGGCGGATTCATCATCGCCGGCTAAGATCACCGCTTGCTTATAAAATACATACACCTGAGAGGTTCCGTGATGCTCACGGATAAATTCACGCAAGCGAAGCGGTAAACGGTATTGCCGTGCCATATCGTCGCCGTCGGTCACATGACCAATGATAATATCTGCACTACGGTACGGGTCGTTCAACGTATCATGCGGATTACCAATATCACGTTGATTCTCGGTGAAAAATGGTGGATTCAACATCTTTCCAATGTCATGGTACAATGCCGCGACATGGATTAATTCAGCATTCGCGCTAATCGCATTCGCCGCCTGCTCGCTCAAATTGGCAACTTGTAGCGAATGTTGATAGGTTCCGGGGGCTTCGCGCAATAGCCGTTGCAATAAAGGTTGATTTGGCTGGCTCAGTTCAGACAATTTTAAGGCAGTTGGCAGATTGAAAAGCAAGGTGACAATGTATAAGCCAGCAATCGCCGCCGCCGCTGTTAGGATGCCATTCAACAAACTAAAGATCATCAGCAACACAAGTTGATCGTTCGTACCGCCAGAACCCGGCGCAGAAATGTTGAAAATTGCCGCAATCCCAATGTTGACAAACGCCACCATCAAACCGGCAAAGAAGAAGTTATTGAGGCGCTCTGCACGTTTTAGGGTAAGTGCGCCAATGATCCCCCCTGCCGTGACCAACGCGGCAATCTCTAGTGACCCACCAGACATCACGCCAACTAACATCGCCAGCCCTAGCGTACCGATAATCGCAATCTGCGGGCTTATGATCGCCACAAACAATAGCGCTAATGTGGATGTCGGGAAAATATATATTTGCCCATTCAGACCAAGCCGTGCCCCAAACAGCACAATCAAGAAGATTGCCGCTAACAACGTCAAAAAGCGTGGATTACTGTCTAGGAGCGCGGGTTCAAAGCGAAGAATATATAACCCCACAACAACGAGTACAATGATGCTCGTCAAAAATGCTTGGCTGACCTCTTGAAACCGATTCTCCACTGGTTGAAGCAGACCGAGTTGCTGGAGCGCCTCAAAATCCACCGGTTCAATCTGCGTACCCCCGTTGACGACTAATTGTCCCGGTTCAAAGTTACGGCGCACATCTTGTACAGCCATCCGTGCGGTTGCACGCGCGGTTTCTGTTGCCTCTTCATCAAGGCTTGTATTCGGGCGAATCAAATCCCCGACAATCGACACAACAACATCAGTGTCTTCCTGTGAAAATTGCAAATTAACCTGATTCGGCAACAGGCGAATAACGGAGTCGATATTTGTCTCTCGAATCTCCTCTCGTAGCATGACCGTTTCCAGCACGAGGACAATTTGATCGTCTATCGCGCGCCAGTTATCATTACTTTCTATTGAGATGATCCGTTCAATAATCGACGGTTCTAAGCTCAATTCACGAATGGCTTCAATATCACGCACTTTTGTCTGTTCATCAGCAAAGACATCGCGCCGAACATTATCCACATAATCTAAAATTTGTCGTGCAAGCTGGGTGCGCTGACGTGCAATTAAAATATCCGGCGGATCAAAAACCGGATTTACCGCGTCTGCGGCCGAATCGCGTGCCTGTTCGGTTAACTCCGTGCTGACATATTCCGCGCCAGTAGGCGCGAAAATATCACGCGGTGCCAGATCATTTACGTGTAAGGAGGCAATACTGCGCTGATTTAAAAAGATGCTATCTGCGGCGACGATCACCGTTGCCAATAGAATAAACAACAGCCCCGCCAAAACCACAATCGATCGTCGTAATACGACAACCGACGTCTCATAACGTAGATTAAAGTACCGTTCTAGCAGTCGGGCAGTTGTAGAAATCATAAGGTTGATCTATGAACTTAATTGCTGTTTGACAATTTTACTGACAACTTTACCATCAGCCTGACCTTTGACCCGTGCCATAACAGGACCCATCACCTGTCCCATATCTTTGGGTGACGATGCACCAACATCAGCGATAACCTCGTCTACAATCGTGGCAATCTCTTGCTCAGAAAGCTGTTCTGGCAAGAATTCTTCAATCACACCCAGTTCATATGCTTCCTGTGCCGCCTGCTCATCGCGCCCTGCTTTTTTCATATCAGCTATCGCTTCACGGCGTTTTTTGCCTTCTTTCTGCAATACATCAATCACGCCCGCTGAGTCGAGTTCTTTTCGAGAATCAACCTCAATCTGTTTGATCGCGCTTTGTAATAGGCGCAATACATTACGGCGGTCAGAATCTTTATTCTTCATTGCCGTCTTAAGCTCTGCCATGATCACAGCTTTTGGATCTTCCATAGTTATCCTTCTTTACGTTGGATTCCGCTATCAATTATATCAAGTTTTGGCGTAACATTGAGTTGGCGAAGTGATGAGTCATAGGCATCTACGTGTACCGGTATGATCTTATTTTCGAGTACACGGGGATGCACCGCACGCACCCGCATATAATTATCAGTATACCCGATGTTGGTAAATCCTCCGTTAGATGCACCCGTGACCTGCTCCCAGAGCACACTTAACTCACTGCCAACAAGTTGTGCCGCAAATTGTGCCCCTAACGTTGCATCAAGTGCATGTAAACGGGCGCTACGGGCTTTCTTAACCACATTAGGCAAATGCCCTTTCATCCGAGCGGCAGGTGTATCAGGACGTTTACTATATCGGAAAATATGTAACCCTGTGAATGCCATCTCTTCTATGAACGCTTCGCTTATCGCAAATTCTTCATCAGTTTCGCCCGGAAAACCGACAATCACATCAGTGGTGATGCTCAAATTATCAATACGACTTCTTGCGGCGTGTAGTAATGTACGAAATTCTGTCTGGGATGTGTGGCGTGCCATCCGACGTAATGTGCTATCACATCCACTCTGCAACGGAAGATGCAGGTGTGGGCACAAGCGTGGGTTTTCCCAGAGGTCGAAAAAACCTTCAGATAAATCCCACGGTTCAAGCGATGACAAACGTAATCGTGGAATATCTGTATCCTGTAGAATCGCCTGCACAAGCGCCATAAGACCATCACGCTTACCAAGATCATAACCAAAACTGCCAAGATGCACACCCGTAAGCACGACTTCACTAAAGCCAGTGTTATGCAAATATTGAATCTCTCTTACAATTTCGGCGATTGTGCGACTTCTCCCCTCGCCACGCGCCACAGTTGTAATACAAAATGTGCAAGCATTGTCGCATCCATCTTGCACCTTCACAAATGCGCGCGTCCGTCCACTCGCACCGGGACGATCATCACGGCTGAAAGGTTCATGGTCGAAGGGTTCAACCTCAACACCAGTGATTTGCTCAACCAATGTGTCCTTACCCAGATTATCCACAACACGCGCCACACCCGGCAATACTGAGATTTCATCTGGCGCAATTTGGGCATAACATCCGGTAACGGTTGTTCGTGCTGAGGGATTTACCCGATTTAGCTCACGGATGAGTTTACGACTACTAGATGTTGCCCCACTTGTCACCGCACAGGTATTAACAACAAACCAATCAGCCTCTTCCGGTTTGTCTACAACTTCGTGCCCCTGTTGCTGAAATTGTCGTGCCATCATATCAATCTCACTTTGATTCAGACGGCAACCCAACATCCGCAAATGTACTTTACTCATATGTTAAAACTCGAAATTATTTACGTTTACTCAATAGATTGTGGACCATAGACCACGATATTATCAAAGTCCACCACAGCATCAGGATCAGGTTCAGCCTGGATCACAACACCAATCTGCCCGAAAGCGTTAGTATCATCAACTAATGTGGTCTGCCATGTCCCACCCTCGCATTCACCATCCGCAAGTGGTGTACTTTCTCCATCTGGGCTATCTGGAATACACAGTTCCACCTGCTCGTCGTTGATAAAGAATTGGAATGTGTCTTCGTATCCGATAACACGCAAGCGATTAACCACATTTTCACCCTGATTTATGACCGGTACTGCGTGCCAATTACTAATCGTTCGCCGAAAACCATCATTCACGCGAATTATCTTATACAGCCCATCTGAACTAATAAAAAAAGCATAGAAATTCAGGCTATCTATTTGACGGAAGATCACACCATATACTGCACCAGTTGGCGGGCTTTCTGCCGGACGCGCTTCCACCGTGAAGTCAAAATCGCCAAAATAAGGGTTTGCTTGTGACCAGAATAACGTTTGTGATTCCCCCACAGACAAACGTAATACCCCGTTGACTGCTGAAGCCGTGCTACTCGTATTGCTATCGTACAGTGTCCAGTCTGCGCCGGAATCATCAAATGTTTCAGTATAAATCAACTCACCGGGCTCAACAGGCACAACATAGTGCCATTCTCCGGCAAGACGGCTTAACTGATAGACAGCTACTAAAACGATAATGAGCACGAGAAAAATAATAAACTGACGCAAATGTTTTGCCCCGCTTATGATGATTATGCGCCCGATTGTAGCATAGCCCCTGATGACGCGTAAACGTTCATCCCGTAAAACCGAGACACGCGCCTATTCGTCTATCGGGTCTTGGTTATTTTCCGCAGGTGTTTCATCTTCATCTTGTGCAATTTCCTGTAACAGAATCTCTGCTTCTGACGTAAACTCAACACCGATGTCTACAACCTGTTGCAACAGGTCAAGCGCTTGTTGATTATCCCCTTCAGCATAAGCTACCCGCCCCCGAAAGTACAATGCACGGATGTTCTGTGCTTCTAATGAAAGTGCGGTGTCTAATTGTTGTATAGCGACTTCTATATTGCCAGATAGGTACAACGCCCACCCATAATTCGCCCATACATCAGGATCATTTGGCATATTTTCTACAGCGGCACGCAACACCGTCAAACCATCATCCGGTAAAAAACCGGTTTCAATATAAAATGCGGATAACATATTCTGATACTCTGGCGCATTTGCTGACAGTGTAAGCGCGGTACGCAACCAATATTCTGCACGGGTAAGCTGGAAGTTTCGCTGATGCGCGATGCCTAACTCCGCGGCATAAGCAGGGTTCGATGCGTCAAGCGTTACCGCACGGTTCAGTGCCTCTACGCTTGCCGGATAATCTTCTCGCCCGCGCAAATAGATTCCATACAAATATTGTACCTGTGCGCTTTCATCACCAAGTTCAAGTGCTTCTAGCATCCATAAACTACCGTCTTTCTTCTGTTGTTCACGGACAATCGCGGTGTAGGCAAGTGCTTCAGGAAAAGGATAAGCAAGTTGTGCGGCTTGTTGAAAAGCACGTTCGGCATGAGTCCATTCATCCACACCAGCCAATGCCAGTCCAATCCGCATGGTTAGGCGTGCTTCGTCATCAGATTCCAGCAGAAGTGGGATAAGTGCATTTGTCACGCGAATATTGGTTGTTGAGGCAAGCAACAGATGATCGAGAGCCTGAGAAACGTTGACCGGTGCAAGCAACATTCCAAGCTGGTAATTGAGCCAAGGTGAATTGGGGGTATCGCTGTGTAACTGTTCTAACAGCGTAAAGGCATCGTCCCACGCCTCTAATTCAAGGTAGATCTCCGCCATTTGTCGCAATCGTATTGAATCATCAATAACAAAAGATTCCCAATGAGCGATTGCTTCTCGCCATTGTCCCATCGCATAGTAGATGTCACCTGCAGTGATGTGTCGTGCGACTGTCCATGCCGCATCAGTCGTTGTCGCTGTGTTCAGCCAATATAACGCCTGTTGATAATTACCGTCATTGAGCGCATTTTGTGCAAGCTGATCAAAATACCCGGTCGGTGCGCGATTATTTTCTGTGTTCGCCGTACATCCGGCACCAACAATAAAAAAAAGCAGTGCGATATAAACCCACACTGCTCGGAAGGACATGTTAGATTTACTTGGCAGGTTACTTACGACTTTCAAGTGCCTGTGTAACAATTTTCTCAATTTCATCGGATGTAAACGGTTTAATCAAATAACTATGAATACCCTGTAACTTACCTACTAATCGATTAGCTGGATCACCATAAGCGGTAATCACCACGACAACTGGCATTTTAGATTTATCGCCAATCTTTTCGCGCTTTTCCTTGACTTCATCAAGAATGTTCCAGCCTGTCATATCCGGTAAACTAATATCTAGTAAAACCACATCAGGATTAGTCTCATGAAATTTTTGTACGGCTTTGTTGCCGTGCGTTTCGTGGACTGTCTCGATATTCATGCGTTCGAGCGTCGCTTGAATGACCTCAGCAAGTTCGGTTGTGTCCTCTACAATAAGAACAACCGGTGTATCACGTTCTGTGCCATTCGTATTATCTTCTGATGGGTTACTTTGTGCTTCGTCAGTTGTCAAAGATGCATCCTGCGCTTCCTCTGCGTCGGCTCCCTCAGCTTTTATCTGTACCCCAGATGATCCATTTTCTGATGCTGGTGGATCAGTTTCTACCTGGCTAAGATACATCGGAATAGTTGCGGTTTTTAGTGAGCTTGCCGGTTCCTCTATTTCATATGCCTTTGGTGAACCCTCTGCCAGAATGTTGGCATCTACTGGCATTTCAATTGACTTTTGTGCCATCGAAAACCTCTTAATAATTTACCCAGATGGGTGGTTGTAACACACCAGTATCCATATATAATCATAAAAAGGATAGAGGCTATGCTATTTGTGTTATTATAACACAGCAAACGTACTATCTTTGCATTAACGATTAACAGTGGAAACGATAAACAAAGCGATTATGCCTTTTCCAGCGTTAACTTATGTTACCTCATTAGACCTGAAATATCGAGAAGATTGCAGTATTCTCGGTGTAACAAAAGACCTCACTGTATACGTTGAGGAAATTTATAGTGAAGATGCGTGGATAGCACAACAGGCAATCTCTATTAAGGGTGATGTGCTTGACATCGTTGATGAAGACTATGGCAACAACACGAATGTTCAGCCTATCGCACTCAACGATGTGATGGCAACACCTAGTCCCGGGTGGCACTGCATGGCGCTTAACTTTGCGGGACCGCGTCGGCGTGGTCTTCGTGGACCGGAGCGCATTACGGATACCGTTCTATCAATTCCGGTTAGTGCGAAAATGAAGCTCGCAAAAAAGCTTGATCTGCGCTTACCCGCGCCAATGATTTTAGGTATCTCAGAAAGTTATGTAATTTCTGAAATTGAACTCAAACGTCCGAACCTCTACTTCATTTGTCGGCGCATTCGTGTCGTTTATGCCCTGCCCGAAGAAAAAACCGATGAGCATAATCAGCCTTATGATTATGACACAGTCACATTTTATGTGGCACATTTATACGATAAGAACGACATCAATGAATTAACGTTGGAAGATGCACTGGGTAGTTTACCCGGTGCGCCACTTAATCGCCCGATGGATTGTGTGCTATATGATAATCATATTTTCATCGCAGATGGCGGTTCTGATGATCGTAAAAGTATGGTTCATGTATGGGAAGTAGATCTTATGTCCTTACAAGATGAAACCGATGACAACACCCCTAGTTATCTATAAGTTCATTATTCTCATTGGCATCAGCATGATTATGTTGATGCCAATGCCAGCAAGCGCACATGTCACAGATTATTGTCCGGTGGAAGGCATACAACCACGCACCAATCAGCTTGACGAATCCGGCATTATACTAACAACCTTTGACGGCATCAACCTGTGGGCATATGATGTTGACCGTAACCGACGCTATCCGTTGCCCAACACCGCACCCTGTGGCGGTAACTGCAATCTTTCACCCGATGGATTGTGGTTCACCTATTTCAATACACTAACCCGTACACTACACCGTATGCAATTGAATGGTGCAGAAACTGTCGAAATTGCTGACTATGCCACCGAGGCAGTGTGGTGGTCTGATGAGCGCTTCTTGATATGGTCGCCCGATAAAATAGCTTACTTGAGAGATGTTGACTCAACAATTGATGACGAAATCCGTGACCGTGATCGCCTGGATACCACAAACATTTTTAGCATTGCGCCCGGTTCAGAAACGGGTATTGGTATTTTGCAGGAAGGCGATGATTTTATTCGGGTACTGTATGATTCAGAGCGCGAGATCACAACTTTAGGGCGAGACTTGCGCTATTTTAACGCGGGTGCATGGTCACCAGACGGCACACAGTATGCTTATGTTAACGAAGGTACATTTGACGAAACCAACCGCGTCAACGGAGCAGAGATTTTCGCCATTAGCCCAGACGGTACTCCGCCACAGCAATGGACAGATTTATTTGCGCGTTATGGCGCAACTCGAATTAATGGAGTCCGGCGGGATAATCTGAGTTGGTCACCGGATGGCACACAACTTGCATTCTGGGTTATCGAGATGCTCGGTTCTGCACCGGATGGCATCAATGCGCGGGCGATCATCCATACATATGACCTCACAACAAATACCACCACAGCTTATTGTGGATTTTCCACGCGTAATCATACACCTTATACGCCACGACTAGCATGGTCACCGGATAGCGCCAACCTCGCCTTTAGTGTCAATGTCGCTGACCGCACAGGCGGCAACCTTTTGATTACTTTAGCGCTCAATAGTGGTATTTACACTGAACTCAGCAGTGGTGTATATAGTAACGTGGGTGTGCCGGATGTTTATTTATGGGGAAGGCAACCGGAGTGAAAACATGGCAATTGTGGCGTGCATTACGAGATCCACAGCTTGAACACCCGATGTATCAGCAATTCTTGCACGCGTCACAACGTAATAAAGCCCTCAAATTCACAGACATTATTCCGATTCCTAAAGTATTTTTGAATACCTCATTATGGGGGTTTATCAGTGGCTTCGCACTGGTCATTTTTATGTGCGCGGGTGGCTGGATTCTGGTCTTACCTGCACTGGCAACTATCCCATTTATCCCACTCACTGGAACAATTTATGGTCTGTTCACCGCAATACGCATTGCAGGCTATATGACACGCGAACGCCAGAAAAATCGCTATAATCTTATCGCGATTACACCTCATGGGCTTGCCGGGGTTACCTGGGCAGTTGCTAGCGCGGTATTTCATCGTAGCAAAAATGTTTCGCAATTACGCGACATGGTGATGGGGCTATATATCGTATTATATATGGTATTTGTTTTATTGTTAATGGTTGCGATAATGAACACCATTTTTTTGGATCGTTTACCCATCACCCCAAATGATTGGTTACTCACTATCGAACGTTATGAGTTTATGCGTAATACGTTGTTATTGGGCATTGCGATCAGTGCGCTGTTTATTGACTTCGTGCAATCGATCATTACAGGCGTATTGATTGGCATGATGCTACCAACATATACCAAAAATGCGACCAATGCACGCGCCGTAACCCTCGGTTTATATCTGATGATACAGTTTGGCATCTACGCTTTTGTTGCACTGGGGGCTATTTTTGTATTGCCAGAACTTATGCCTTATGTTTACTGGCAAAATGATGTCTTGCTAGCTGTTTTGCAATTGTTATTGTTGATAACCACCCGCGAAGCATTACTTTTCTTCCTGTGGCATAAACTTGCAGATCGCTTCATTACCGAAACAAATGAACTCAATTATGTGATCGCAGGGAAATAACCTTGGGCACGTATTCTTTATGGAAGCGATTTACACATCCACCTGAAACACACCCTTTTTATAATCACATTATTTCTGAGAACAATTTTCAGATTGCATCACGCGCATGGCTATGGTTCCCATTGGCAATCATCCTTCCGTTAGCTATTTTCCCCGGAATAATTCTGATCGATATTGTTTATAGTGCAGTATGGTCAGTCTTGATTAGTCAACGGCTCAACCGCTTAAAACGCACGACGTTTTATGACCTAGTGTGTGTTTCTCCTAGGGGTAAAGCGGAGATTGACTGGATTATTTGCATGGGTGTGATGTACCGTAAAGGCACTTTTATTCGGTTGAATAGCATAGGGTTATGGCTAACAAGGGCTATGTTTATGGTGGTGTTCTTGTTATCGTTTGTGCTATCGTTGCCATTTTTCACGCTCAATGCTGACCGTGTTGGTGAACAGATCATTGTTCTTATCACAGTAGCGATAACCCTGATTCTACATCATAGACAAACGATTATCATGAGTGGGTTAATTGGACTGCTGGCACCAATATGGATTAAAGACCGTCTTCTGACACCCGTTACCGCCGGTGGGGTGTTCCTCACCTTACAACTGATGAGCTATAGTATAAGTGGCTTGCTAATCTTCAGCGTTATTCCTGATGTTATGAATATCACGATGGTTGTTTCTTTCAGTCAATTCTTATTGTGGGTTGCGCTAAGTGCAGTGACGTTTGTTATCATTCGAGAAATTATGGTTGTTGCATTACAGAATCTCTACGTTAGATGTTATAACATAGATCCGTCCAACGCAATCCAATCGCTAGACCGGTCATAAAATGACTTGGTATAATAGAGGTTGGAATGAATATTTGGAGTAATCTTTGTGAGTGACTTAATCGAAATCAATGATATTCCTACGGCAGACCCTGCCGGATGGGAGCCTGACCCGAATCATCCCCGCCGTCGTCCACCATGGATCAAGGTAAAAGCACCACGCGGAGAAACGTATGAACGTGTGCAAAAGCTCATGCGGAGCAAGACACTGCACACCGTCTGTGAAGAAGCACAATGCCCGAATATAGGAGAATGCTGGGGGCGTGGTACTGCGACATTTTTGATGATGGGCGACACCTGCACCCGATCCTGTGGCTTCTGTGACATCAAAACAGGACGGCCATCACCATTAGACTGGGCAGAGCCGAACCGTATCGCGGAAAGTGTAAGGGCAATGAACCTGCGCCATGTGGTGATTACGAGTGTCAATCGTGATGAACGCGCAGACGGTGGTGCGCCGATCTTTGCGATGGTGATAAAACGTATCCGTCAATTACAACCCGGATGCAGTATCGAAGTCTTGATCCCTGATTTTAAGGGGAGCGAAACTGCCCTCAAAATTGTAATGGACGCACAACCGGAAATTTTGAATCATAATATCGAAACTGTGCCTCGCCTGTTTAAGAAAGTCCAACCACAAGACAACTATGAATGGGCACTGGTTACGCTGGAAAACGCCAAGAAAATGGATCCGTTGGTGTTAACAAAAAGCGGTATCATGGTTGGTCTAGGGGAAACGTTTGATGAAGTCGTAGAAGTCATGCGCGATCTTGCTAAAGTGGGTGTTGATATTCTAACAATCGGACAATATCTACAGCCAAGTAAAAAACATCTGCCCGTGGAACGCTTCTATCTGCCAGAAGAATTTGATAAATTTATCGAAATCGGTAAAGAATTGGGCTTTAAGTGGGTGGAAAGTGGACCATTGGTACGCAGTAGTTATCGTGCAGACCAACAAGTGCGCGAACTTTCTAAGCTCAACCACATCCATATGCATGAAGATCGCGTACAAAATGAGGCAGCTGGCGACTAATCAACGCAATGTGAGCTATTCACACTGCGCTTGACATCTCTCATAACAATACAGAATCAGGCACAGTGTTCGGTGATGAATATTGTGCTTTTTTGTACCCATTTCTGTGTGATAGGGAGGACAACACATGGAAGCAAATCCGGCAATTGCGCTCTTTCTTGCGCTGGGTTTAATCATCCTTGCATCACGTATTGGTGGTGCAATCGCCCGTCGGTTTCATCAACCACGTGTACTGGGTGAACTCATTATCGGAGTGATGCTCGGTCCTACCCTGCTCAATATCCTGCACTGGGATATATTTCATGGGGTCGAACTGGAAGCAACGATCAAAGAATTTGCAGAACTAGGGGTGCTACTACTCATGTTTATTGTGGGTATGGAGGTGAACTTCCGCGAATTGACAAAAGTCGGTAGAGTTGGCATCTTCGCCGGTGTATTGGGTGCGGGATTGCCTATTCTCATGGGGTTTCCATTGGTCATGCTGTTTGATTACACATGGCAACCTGCGCTATTTGCTGGAGTCACTCTTGCCGCAACTTCCGTCAGCATTTCGGCTCAGGTTCTGTTGGAACTAGGCTTTTTACGCACAAAAGAGGGCAATGCCCTACTTGCCACTGCGCTAATTGATGATGTCCTAGCGATTCTACTGGTTTCGCTAGCGATTGCTGTCGTTGGCACAGGTGAAAGTAGTGCCGATGTCGGCGAATTGGTCACTATCGTTGTACGGATGGGGGCGTACATCGGGGTCGCTTTCGGACTAGCATGGTTTGTTGTACCTGCCTTAATGAATTGGCTCGATACACGTCCACATCTCGCACAGTCTTACGGTATACCAGCCTTTGGACTGATTCTGGCGCTATTTTTTGGTTGGACAGCAGAGGAATTTGGTGGAGTCGCGACAATAACCGGCGCATTCATTGCAGGCATTGGGATCACCCGCACCCGTGATCGTGTACGTGAACAAGTGGAAGAATCAACAATGAGTATTGCTTATGCATTTCTTGTACCGATTTTTTTCATCGATGTCGGGCTAGAAACTGACCTCAGCGCATTTCCGATGTCCGCGTTGCCGTTTGCGGGATTGTTATTGATTATTGCGCTGATTTCTAAAGTTGCCGGTTGTGGATTTGGCGCACGAATGGGTGGGTTCAATAGACAGGAATCCCTACGCGTAGGTGTTTGTATGATCTCTCGAGGCGAGGTAGGATTGATTATCGCTTCACTCGGCATTTCTGCGGGCGTGTTTACCGCCGATGAACCTATCTTCGCGTCGTTGTTTCTAGTGATTCTGTTGACAACACTCATCACACCGATTCTTGTTCGCCAGGTATTTCCATCTTCTAGTCAATCTCAGGAGAATAACGCATGAAATTGGTGATCTTAATTACATCAGAGATTAAGAACGGATTGGATGTTGCGGAAGCGTGGCAAAATGCGGGCGCACCCGGTATTTCGATTATTCGAACGCATGGATTATATAATCTACAGCAAGAGGTCAAAAAGGGCGGTGTCGAGCTACCCCGTATGGTTGTTTCTGTGGCACATGCAATGGCACATATTCTGGATAGTGTTGAAGAACGTGGAGAGATTTTGCTCTCCGTTGTTGAAGATGATCTCGTGGATACACTGATTGAATGTGCAAATGATGTTCTTGGTGATTTAACCGAACCGGATCATGGCGTGTTGTTTGTTATTGACGTAGAACGCGCAATTGGCATTCGCAGACACACTTAATCGGATGAATCATCACTGTTTCTCAGCAAAATCTGGTCACATATATCAAGCACAACCTCACCTGATGTGCAGGTTAAAGTAGCACGATTACTATACACAACCGCTTTAACGCTAGAGCCAATTGGAACATGCGCGCAATAGCTATAGTTTGACTGAAAAATTGCGTTGACGCGTGCCACTTGTTCAATCTGAGGCATATCGGGAAATTCGATGTACCACATATACTCAGCGGATTCTGCGAGTGATTCAGCGCGAGCATCATAATCTGATTGGGGTGTAGAAAAATCCGTCAAATCATCCAGCGCACCAATCTGTGCATAATTATAGTCTAAACCATACATATAGTAATTGAACACGCGATTGCTATCCGCCTGATTCAATAGTGGACGGGCGTAAAATATGATGGAATCATTGGATTGGTCGCATTGTGCAAGCGTATCTAGCGTATCTAACATCGCAGAACGTGGAATATCCCCCCCCACAAAATCAACTGTGAGAGTCATATTGACACCCGCAATCGCCCATAGTCCTACAGAAAAAACTGCTAGCACCTGACCCACTCTAGCCCGATGTTCGTACAGACCAACTATCCCAACAGCCAGCAATAGATATAGCGGTGGCAAAATTAGCATGATGTGGCGACTATGAAAGAGGAAATTAGCAAACACATTCATAATCAGCGCCATCACAACGGTTAACAGAGTCAAGCTCGCAAAATAAATGGTTTGTCGGTTTCGGCGCAATCCGATTGCGACAATTGCAAGGATTATCACGAGTATCCCCAAACCATTGCCAAAATCGGTTAGTAATTCCTGTATGATGGTTAACGCATCATTACCACGACTAAATTGACGTTCCACTAACATAGAACTAATTGCGACGGCAACCCAGGGTGCATACGCAAGAAGCGCCAGTAAACCAGTACGCGTTAGCTTATGCCAGACAGGTTTATGAGTAAAATTGAACAGATGATAGACACCTAATCCCGCAACAAATGACATTGCTACATAATGTGTATAGAGCTGTGCAACCAGTGCAAACCATAATAAGCCATACTGCCAGAGCGATGGACGGTTATATGTATTAATGTGCCAATACATCCACAGTGCTAGTGCCACCAACAACACGTATAAGGTATATCCACGCGCTTCATGTAAATAATTGGCATAAAAACTGGAAAATACGAACAAAAATGAGGCAGTTAATCCTACTCGTTTGGACATGATTCGTGTGCCTGCACGATAAACAATAGCGACAGACAGCACCCCGACGAGTAATGAGAAATATCGTGTAGAAAACTCTGACCATCCGGCAAACTCTGCCCAGACGACAATAACGAGATTATGAAGAGGGGGCCAACGATCACGCGAGGTGCGCGTAAAGATTTCGCCGATAGATACAGATCCATAATGTGCGCCGCCGGACATGGCGACGGTCATCTCTTCATCAAGCCAATAAAGATCATCGTTGAGGTGTGGTACAGCCATGGCAATCATGATGAAAAATAATGGTATGAGAGACAACCACAGCCAATGGTTTAGTTTTGGACGATGAATCGCTTCCATCTATCAGCTCACTCCAAAAAAAGCGCCCTACTGTACTGTACAGCAAGGCGATAATCATAATAACGCTGTTATGAATTCAGTATATGTGAATTCTTTTTCGTCTTGGCTTAAGGTTAGCTTTCGATCAGTTTATCGTCAATCAGTTGTTGCTGAACTTTTTGCCCACGCGGGTTGAATGAGAAATGTTGTCCGAAGATCTCAAACTCCATATCTTGCATCGCCCGTCCAGCGCGGTTTTTCTCAATTGTCCAGACGACCCAATTGCGGTACTGTTTCGCATTATAGGGGTTAAATGCCACATGATCCTTCGCCATAATCTGATACTTGTTGTTCATGATGATGGCAATATCGGATTCATAATCGAGCGCGCTACTTCCACGTAAATGGAACAGGTGAATACGTTTACTCTTCAAGCCTTCACGATCTGCGGCAACAATTGCCCAAACAGGTACATCTAACGAAAGTCCAATATCCTTTAAACCTTCAACAATGATCGTGACTTTATCGTTTTCGTCACGCGGACGCTCAGGATGAACCGCAATTTTCTGCAAATAATCGATAAACAGGGTGACATTACCACCAGTTGCCTCGCTTAATCGTGCTGTCAATTCCTTGATGGAGCGTAAATTCGTAACAGCAGGGCTTGCTTTGAGTAAGATTAATCGGTCAGAATATCGTTGCATCCTCGCCAGCGCAGGCGCAGTTTTAGGATTATCTCTCAAAATTGCCTGTAAGGAACCAGCACCCCCGTCACGCCCCATAAATTCCTTAGCGCGTTGTGCCACAATAATCTGATACAAATCTCTTAGTTTTAGCCCGCGACTAAGATCAACCTCCGGTGGGTTGATACTCTCCATACAGAGCAAGCGATGCATAAGGTGCGTTTCGGTATGCTCATAGGAAAGATAAAACGCATATTGATCGGGACGTGAGGCAATATTACGGGCAATCTGTAATGTGGCAATAGTTTTACCAATCCCCTGTGCCCCACCAAGTAACACCAACTCAGTTTTACGCAATCCACCGCCAATAAATCCATCTAACGGATCAAAGCCGGTGGGCATGGGCACATAATCCACCAGATCGCCTCGCACAACTTTATCATTCGCATCGCTGATGACCTGTGTCAACGTGCGCGGTAAATGTGCAGACGCATTACTATCACGCCCACGCGGACGGCGTGGCGGGGGATCATGTTGTGGTGTCTCTACCGCTCGATGCTCCGAGGTCGTTTCACGTAAAGACGATGGACGGCGTAATGATGGCGGACGTTGAGATCGTGTCTCTTGCGGTGGTGGCGGTACCACAGGTTCTGACACTGGAGGAGCGTCTTGCTCAGAGTCAAACGGATTTGGTTCATCAGGAAAATCATCTGAAAATCGTCTTGTCGCCATTTTTGTCCTCGAACGGTGGTTACCGATAACTCGTGTTGTTATTTATAAGATATACCCATATATCAATTTTAACATAGGGTTGTAATTTAACGTGTAAAAATACCCAATAAATTATGAAAACTTGCTAGCCTGCTCTTAATAACAAATACTATACTATAAGTTAACGTTCTTGCGACAAATTTAAGGTTGGGATAATTAAACCAAAAATTGATAATTGCACAATGTTATGTTCATTTTTTAACATATAATTGTTTATTAATTAACAACTATGGATTAGGCAATCTGTCTATTTATTACATATCCATTCACAAAGCGTATAAAACTATGATAGAATGTTACGGTAGAGCAAAATATCACATCCATAAATAGAAAATTTGTGAAAGATGCACGATCAAAAAAGCTCTTACCCCTCGTACAATCATCATTCAGGACATATTCACTGTCCTATTTACCCTTTTCGCGCACTGCAAGGAGGTTATTATATTATGTAATAGTCGTTCGTCAGCAGACAATGAGTTGTCAGTATATACTAAACACTCATAAGCGACCTTAAGGACGATAACAAAAACTCAAAGTACCAGAAGCACATTCATAGTATTCGGAAACAAAGTGGGCAGGCAGAGGGATAACGTGATAAAAGAACTCATAAACCGGGCCGAGCAACGCGGCTACATTATCTTCGACGATATTCTCGAAGTTTTGGACGAAGACGGTGGTGAAGCCGTAAGTATAGAAGCAATTGTCTACACCTTAGATGAATTAGGCATCGAATTCCGTCAAAACAGTGATGCATCCCGCCACAATAGTGATGATACAGATATTGATTTTGAACCAGAAGAAATATTGAAAGACCCCAATGTAGGCGATATTAGCGCCGTTTCAGCCGATGACCCCGTCGGTCTTTATTTTCGCCAGATGGCACAGGAACCACTCCTGACCGCGCAAGAAGAAATTGATTTAGCCAAACGTATTGAACGTGGCAAAAGCGCGAAAGAACATATGGATGAACCGGCCTCAGCAGATAAATATGGGGATGCTTGGGTTGTACGTATGGAACGGCTTGTTTGGGAAGGGCAATATGCACGCGAACATTTAGGACGTGCCAATACCCGTCTTGTCGTCAGCATCGCCAAACGTTATATGGGACAAGGGTTACCCTTCCCGGATCTTATTCAAGAAGGCAATGTTGGCTTGATGCGCGCCGTTGATAAATATGACTATAAACGCGGTAACCGCTTCAGCACATATGCCACATGGTGGATTCGTCAGGCAATTACACGGGCGCTCGCGCAGAAAACGCGCACGATCCGTATTCCGTTGCACATGACCGAGCGCATCCGCCAGATGTATCGCACCGCACAATCGCTTGAGCAAACACTCGGACGGCGACCCAGTCCAGAAGAAATCGCGGCGGAAATGGATTTACCGGCAGATGCGATTCGCGGTATGATGGATGCCAGTCAACACGCCATCGCGCTGGAACGCCCCGTTGGTGATGACGGCGATAGCGAATTTGGCGATTTTATTGAAGACCAAGACTCCCCCAGCCCTGTCGAAGCGGCAACGCAACACCTCCTTGAAGAAACAATCGAAGAAGTCCTCACCGAACTTACACCCCGTCAAAGCCATATTTTACGTTTACGCTTTGGACTAGGTGGCGGTGAACCGCACACACTTGAAGAAATTGCTAACAAGTTCGGGTTGAGCCGTGAACGTATTCGTCAACTTGAGAAAGAAGCATTACGTCGCTTGCGTCATCCACGATTGGCACATAATTTGAAAGACTATCTCAGCTAATCGTCAACGCTCAAAGTCGTAACATCAGGCTAAACTATAAGAAGTCAGGTAATGTTAATTTACCTGACTTTTTTGTATAGCACTGCAAGCGAGCATATTTATGGCTGAACTCGATCATAAACAAACAAATTCACACGCTATCACAATCGTTAGCATGATTACGCTGATTTTTACCATCACAATCAGCACATTAGTCCTTTCCACCAATGATTTTGACCCGACGGCATTTGCACATATCGGGACGCGATTTTCCGAAGGTGACCCTAATGGCACTGTCGGATACGATGGGCAATTTTCGTATTTCATCGCCCGCGACGGTGCCGGTGCTATCCCTTTTCTTGATGGTCCTACCTTGCGCTATCAACGTATCATTTATCCACTCACCGGACGCGTATTCTCGTTTGGGCAGGATAACTGGGTCGGATGGTCATTACTCGTTGTGAATATCCTCGCCCATAGTGCCGGAACCGTTGCACTCGCCTTTTTATTGCACAAAGCTGGCAGATCGCCTTTTTGGGCATTGATGTATGCCTTTTGGATAGGCAATTTGTTCGCGCTACGCTTTATGCTCAATGAACCTCTGTGTTTTGCGTTCGCTTTAGGCGCAATCATCGCATATCAAAAAAAACAGTATCGCTGGACAATTGTATTACTGATTCTCTCAACATTGACCAAAGAAATTGGTGCTGTAATTGCCGGTGGGCTGGCGTTTCATGCGGCGTTGGGACGCGGTCAGTGGCAATGGGCGGGGATGATCTTCGGCGCACCTGTACTTGCATTTTTGACATGGTGGGGTGTGATGCGGATGTGGCTGGGCACCTTACCGACTATCTATCCCTCGGCGAAAATCCACTTTATACCGTTTGAAGGTCTATTCTTTGTCTTTGAAGATACCCCCGAAATTGGCTTTGTCGGGCAATTTATTAAATTTATGATGCTTGCGCTGTTTCTGGGATTGCCCGCACTCATCCTGACACTACTCGCACTATATCGCATGTGGAAAACACGCGAGGTTACCTTAGCCAGTGCATTGATGCTTGCAGGTGGCACCTTTGTCATGGTGATGCCGGATGTAAGTTGGGTAGATCTCGTCGCCGCATATCGCGTGGGTGTTCCAGCAATTTTAACGGGTATTTTGTTTGTGGGTACACATTACCCGAATCGTCTACGTGTTTTGGCGTTCTCGATTATGCCTGCATCGTTGATACTTCTATTGTTACCGCAGTTATGGCTTGGTGGATAGATGCACAGATGTCATAGCCATCTGGTATGGATTGTCTGATTGCCTCGCGCCATTGACCTGCTACAATTAGAGAAAATAACTTTATGCGGAGATTTAAGATGATGCAACAAAAACCCAAACATGCTTTTTTTAATGGTGAAATCGTCCCAATTGAGGATGCAAAAGTAGGCGTGATGACTCATGCCTTCAATTACGGAACGGGTGTTTTTGCTGGAATACGCGCATACTGGAATGCTGACGAACAACAGCTCTTTATTTTCCGTGTGGTTGACCATTTCAAACGCCTGCATCAATCCGCAAGTTTGTTGCGAATCAGTATTCCCCATACACCGGAAGAACTTGCTAGTATACTGACCGACCTACTCCGTAAAGAGAATTATCAGACCAATTGTTATATTCGTCCGGTTGCGTACAAATCCACCGAGATGATCGGTGTTCGCTTACACGATGTTGACGACGCACTGACCATTTTCGCCATTCCGTTCGGGCGTTATGTCGCTAACGAAGAAGGCGCTCATGTTTGCTTTTCTGCATGGCGACGCATTGATGACAACGCTATCCCTGCGCGGGGGAAAATCACAGGGGCATATGCGAACTCATCGCTCATCAAGAGTGATGCCCTGCTCGCCGGTTACGATGAAGCATTCGTACTCAACGAAGATGGTCATGTCTCTGAAGTGAGTAGCGCTAACTTGATGATCGTGCGCGATGGCGTTGTAATCACACCACCGATTTACTCCAACATTCTCGAAGGTATCACTCGCCGGACGATGATGCAATTATTGCGTGATGAACTGGGGATAGAGGTGGTTGAACGCAACATTGACCGCACCGAAATTTACCTTGCAGATGAAATCTTTATGTGTGGCACAGGCGTTCAAATTGCCGCTGTGACTAAAGTAGAACATCGCCCCGTTGGTGATGGCAAAATGGGGAACATCACCCAGAAATTGCGTGATCTATACTTTGATGTCGTGACGGGACGGGTCGAAAAATACCGTGACTGGTTAGCTCCTGTATATCAAAAGGAACCAATCAAATCATAAAATATTTTGCCATAATATGACCTGCCAGAGCATAGTGTTCAGGCAGGTTTGTTCTTCCTGAGTCTCATTCGCGGGAGTATATCGCTAACACTGCTGGCACAGGATCAAAAACACTGAAGTCAAAATCAAGCGGTGTTCCCTGTACCGAGAGCATAGTAGACCCGCCCCCATCGAGATTAAAGGCGTTGGTCAAATTTAGGTCGGACTGTGCGAGAAAAGCGCTGAGTTGCAACAGTGTTAAGCCCCCCTGCGATGTCACCATAAACAACACTCGTCCAGATGTATCTTGCCCAATGGCAGAACGAAATGTGGTACGATCTGGCGCGGTATTGGTGTAGGCTTGAGTGCCATTCAATACGAGCATGGGAAAGGCTTGCACCGCCTGTTCTAAGGCTTCTCCCTGATACGGTTGGAGTGTGTTAGACCGTACGGTTGGCACCCCGTTCTGCACAGCGAACATGCCACCCCGTGTTGTAAAAGCGCTTCCATAAATCACACCATCTGCAACCAGCAGACCGAGAATTCGATTTTCAGGATCGTAAAAATTTGTATTGATGAATGCTGTCGCGCCCTCAAGCTCAGATTGCCATTGGCTCATGCGTAACGCGTCACCGGGCGTGTAATGTGCGCGAAATGTGAAGAATGTCGGATCAATCCGTAGAATTGTCAATGTTGCACGAGTATCTGGTACTTGAACAATACGACGCTCCAAGCCGATTACAATTTCTTGCCACCCGTCGCTATCAGCCGTCGGTTCAACGGAAGAATCAACGGTTGAATCGGGTTGGGCTGGCAGAGTGGACTGAACATCAAGTGTATCGAGCGTACAGGCAGACATGGATACACCTATCAACATACCAAAGATTAACAAAGCAAAT
The DNA here is from genome assembly GCA_034435575.1 of Anaerolineae bacterium. Classification (GTDB taxonomy): domain Bacteria; phylum Chloroflexota; class Anaerolineae; order Aggregatilineales; family Phototrophicaceae; genus JAVJSU01. Next base: position 2,003 of record DAOTXB010000410.1, on the reverse strand, counting down.
TTCACAGTTTTGAACAACCTTATAGTGACAACACAATTATCCATACACTGTACTTGATTTATGCGAGTGTTTCTAGCATTTCGCCCTACGCATTAAACACGCTATACATACGCTAAGGGGAGCAAATAGGTTACAATCAAATGATGACACATCGTTAAAAGCAAGGATTTAGCATAAATGGCGGTTGCCACAATATCCGATGGCACACTTTATTATACTGATCATCGCAAAGCGGATTCACCCTTTACGTCGATAATTTTGATACATGGCGCAGGTGGATCACATTTGGATTGGCATCCATCCCTGCGACGATTGCCCGAAGCTAACGCCATTGCTATTGATCTACCCGGTCATGGTAAAAGTACAGCATCAGGAAGGCGCACTATCGAGGACTTCGCGGCGGATATAGTCACCTTAGTTGATGAAATTGATCTGGAACGGGCGATTTTTGCTGGTCATAGCATGGGTGGCGCTATTACACAGATGCTGGCATTGCTATATCCTGAGCGTGTGGAGAGCATTATTTTGATCGGCACTGGTGCAAAATTAGGCGTACACAGCGATATTTTACATCGCGTTTTGCAGGATCAAGAAGAAGTAGGTAACTTACTCAAAACATGGATATGGGCGGAAGATGCTCCCACAGCTATGCGCGAGATTGGTTATGCACGTTTTATGGAAAATCCACCGCAGGTCATTTATGACGATTATAGCGCGTGCAACGCTTTCGATATACGCTCCCGATTAGGCGAAATTGATGTTCCAGCGCTAGTTATTGGTGGTACGCAAGACCAGATGACACCAGCAAAATATAGCGCATATCTGGCGGATCACATTAAGGATAGCACACTGTTTATGGTAGAAGATGGCGGGCACATGATGGCGCTAGAACAACCACAAACTGTCGCAGATGCGGTCAAGAATTGGCTTATACAACAGAAAAATGGGTAACTTATGCAACGATTGAACACGCTCTGGAAAATGGTTAATGTCGCCACAACCGTCAAAGACCTGACCAACCACACACGCACGTTTCAATTTAAGGTCTTTCCTCCGGTCACTTTTTATCTGATGGCAGATAATTCTACCGTGCAGATTAGCCGCTGGCATCGCCCACAGATCGAAGTCACTACAACCTTACAGAACTCGTTTGGTTGGCGTTTAGCAACAGATCAAGATGATGCTGGCGTGTATGTTGCGGCGAAGCGCCTTCCCGTTGTTGGCGGGTTATCGAGTGCCCGTTTTGAGGTTTTGCTCCCTTATGATACCTATCTTGTGACCCGATTAGATGAAGGAGCATTGTTTCTCGATAATGTTAATGGCACCTTGCATATTCCACCACCTACAAACGTAGAAGCAGATGTTCACCTATTGCGCGAACTCAATTCATAACCCCTTGCAATCCCGTATTAAGCGTGTTAACTTTATGCGATGAAAACAAACGCGAATGTCCAGAAAACAATCTGTTGTATGTGTATTTACATGACCAACCAAGGTTCGGGATGTTTGCGCTTGTGACGGCGATGCGTCGTCATTTCTCAGATTGAGCACACAAGAGCTGACCTTCCGGTTGGCTCTTTTTTTATTTACACAACATGGAGGCAAAACTAATACTAGTCTAACAGCATGTTGTTACGCTGATATTGTTTTTTCGATCATCCTTGAACTAAACAGGAGAAACTAATGAGTGCAATTGAAGAACGTGGTTATGCCAAGCCTGAAATTCTCGTTTCTACCGGGTGGGTCGCAGAGAATCTGGATAACGATGGTATCCGCATTGTAGAATCAAATGAAGACCCCCTGCTCTATCCATCCGGTCACATTCCGGGTGCAGTACAGGTAGACTGGACGACTGACCTCAACGACCCGGTACGCCGTGACTATATCAATAAGGACGGCTTTGAGGCGTTAATGTCCAAGATTGGCGCGACCAAAGACACTACCATCATCTTCTATGGTGATAAAAACAACTGGTGGGCGGCATATGCGCTCTGGGTGTTCCG
>DAOTXB010000409.1:0-6803 GCA_034435575.1 Anaerolineae bacterium | reverse complement strand
ATGGACATCTTGCCGGAGTGTCTCATCCCGCGCCCGCATTCTATCAAGATAACCGCGAAGTTGATTCGCCGTATCTGTTTGTGAATTATCAAGATATTTCTCCATTACTGTAATCAAACTACCCGCCGCCATTGTAAACTGGATCAAACCATAGCTGATAATGCCAGCATCATAATTGTTATATGCGGCATATCCCGTGCCTTCAAACGCGGCAGTCACCATAAAAGCAGCTTTCTTCACACGGTCAAGTCCCTCAATGACATCAGTTGTAGGTTGAGCAGATTCTGGCACAGGCACATAAGCGGCGGCGGATTGAGCAGGTACCGTCGTAGCAGTGGTTGCAGATTGAGCAGTAGGCGTACCACGTGTTTGTTCAAACGCAAAGGTGTTCGGAGCAAGCATCCCGTAACCATATTCACCGCAATTACCCTGTATTTCTAGCAAGTCATCACGTACCCAGCCCTGCCGTCCATCATTGAAATCCAGGTGAAACCACTGGTAGATTTTCCCATCTTCAGCATTATTCGCGCTATCCGGCGCAACCGCGATCACGCGTAAGTCTTCTGTACCAACTGCTGTTCTGAAGGCAACTTCTACGTTTGTCGTTGGTCCCGTTCGTACATTAACCTCCCTAATGTGCGGATAATCCGGCAATCCACGAATTCTAGCGATACAAGAATTGTTAGACATTGCTAGCTCCTTGTTTTAAAAAAATGACTACATCCATTATGATCGATGACTGTCTCAATAAGCATTGACTTTTATAGCTTAACCCTCATTGTAGGTCAGGATGCGCTAAATCCAATACAATTGTAGTAAGAAATACCGTCGCCACACTCACAATATAGCTGTAAGGCTTCTGTAAGCACAGAATAGGACAATCAGATCTATGAGTAAACAACAAACAATCATGGTCGTTGATGACGAATCCACAATACGTGAAGTTGTGCGTAAATATCTTGAATTAGAAGGCTTTAGTGTGTTGGAGGCGGCAACCGGTCCACAGGCATTGGATTTACTACGTAGCCAACGTCCAAACCTAATTGTGCTTGATGTTATGTTACCCGGGATTGATGGATTTGCGATCACACGATCAATACGCCACTCGGATGAATTCGCCCCACTCAGTGCCAATGGTGACATTCCTATCGTTATGCTTACCGCCCGAACTGATGAAGCAGATCGTATCGCTGGGTTTGAACTGGGCGCGGATGATTATGTAGTCAAGCCATTTAGCCCACGTGAATTGGTCGCCCGCGTAAAAGCGGTGCTACGTCGTGCCGGACAAGATGATGCAAGTAGTGAATCACCAATCACGATGGGCAATCTGGATTTAGATCCGCGCAGTCGAACGGTTAAAGTCAAAAACGAAGAGGTTACGCTAACTGCAAAGGAGTTTGATCTTTTGTGGTTTATGGCACGTCACCCAAGACAGGTGTTTACACGTTCACAATTATTAGATCACGTTTGGGGTTACGAGTTTTATGGTGATGAAAGCACCGTTACCGTTCATGTAAGAAGACTACGCGAAAAAATAGAACCAGACCCTGCTCAACCAAGCTATATTCAAACAGTTTGGGGTGTAGGTTATAAATTAGAGGCAAACTAAGATGGTGGCTGAATTAGCACGTCCGAAAGCAAAATCTATACTCGCATTTCTCGCAGGTATCGGTCTGGCGATGCTTGGTGGCTTGACGGTTATCACGGCAACCTTACGCCCTGGCTCAGAAGATCTTGCCTTTCTAGTCATCTTTATGTCTGGCTCTGGTTTCATTACAATTTCCGTTTCTTATTTTCTCTATCGAAGGGGATTAGCGCGCTGGTTTAGAAGCCTAAGATGGGCATTACTCGTGACCGTCATCATGACCGTTGTGCTCATTTTTGTAAATGTCTGGGTAACAGCAAGGCTTATGTTCATCAGCTACCATGACCTTGCCCTTACAACCGCGCTGATGGTATATGCAGGTGTGACTGCCATCGTATTCGGCTTTTTCATCTCCCGCACGATCACCGACAGCATCGGCGAATTAGCTTCTACAGCAGAAAAATTAGCACAAGGTGATCTTTCTGCACGTTTAGATATTCGTGGTAATGATGAGTTAGCAAAATTGTCAGAAACATTCAACTGGATGGCGAGTAATCTACAAGAAATCGATGAACAAAAGCGCACCATCGAGCAAACACGACGAAATCTAATCGCATGGGTGTCCCATGATTTACGTACGCCACTCGCATCAATGCGTGTAATGATTGAAGCATTACAGGATGGTGTTGTGAGCGATGAAGAGACTGTTTCTCGTTATTTGCATAAAACACGCGGAGAAATCGAGCATCTTAACAGTTTGATTAATGACCTGTTTGAACTAGCGCAAATTGATGTTGGGCATATCCATATGGATTATCAAAATGCGTCTATGTGTGACCTCATTTCGGATACAATTGGCTCAATGATGGCGCGCGCAAAACATAAGCAAATTTTGCTGGACGGACAGGTACGCGCTGATATTGATCCTGTTTTCATGGCACCGGATAAAATTCAACGTGTGTTGTACAACCTTGTAGACAATGCGCTCCAGCATACCCCTGAGGGTGGCAAGGTTAAGTTGAATGCTTACAGTCAAACAAATGATATTCGGGTCGATGTTTATAATACCGGTTCACAAATCGCGCCGGATGATCTTCCGCATATCTTCAGTAGTTTTTATCGTGGAGAACGCTCCCGTAAGCGAGATGCACATGGCTCACGCGGTGCAGGGCTTGGTTTGGCGATCACACGTGGATTGATCGAAGCGCATGGTGGGAAAATCTGGTTAGAAGCTAATCCACAAGAAGGTGGCATCACCTTTAGCTTTACGCTACCCCGCGATTCAAACATAGCAATGACACATTCCACATAGCAATATATTGATGACTCATCGATTATTCACGCGTTCATCAGGCAAAACTCGGTACAATACATAGACACAATCAATTTTGTTAGCCTTAAGTGTCCCGGATTAGTATCATGAAGCGCACATTGCAGATCGTTCTTATCAGCATTTGTCTATCACTATTCACAAGTATTGTTTACGCACAAACTGACACCGAATTTCCACCTGCTCAAATTGAACAAGATGAAGGCGGCGCTGTCACATTATCCGGTGAATTGAACTATACAAATCCCTTTTTTACCAGTGGTGTGAGCGCCCCTATCATCATTCTCGAAGACCAAGCAGGATTTATTGATCGAGATCGTGATTTTACTTTTCCCCTAGAATCGCAAACACTCGGACAGATTACATCTGACTTCTACACCTCACCATTCACATACAATCTCAATCTGCCCATCGAGCCACGTGGCACACTACGCGATGTAGATAATGATAATCAGCAGGATGTCGGCGTAATGGTCTTCGCGGTTGCCTATTGGCACAATGTCTGGGGAGACCCATATTTGGAAGTACGCGACCAAAATGGTGGTGGATGGTCCGGTGCCTATGCCTCTACATTAACCAGCAATGACCCTGAACAACGCAGTGAAATTGTCGGAGGCAAGTTTCTCATCTATGCGCCGGATGATTTACAGGGCTTTCCATCAGACTTTGGTGATGATGGGCTGTTGTTTACTGATGATGACCCAATAGTCACAGTTCCACAGGGCTACACCATTGTAGACATGAATAGCGCACCTTTCATTTTTGACCGTTCCCGTGAGCCTATTATAAATCTGCTTGAACCCGATTCAGCCGCACTGGTTGACTTTTCTGCCCTCAGCTTTTCGTCTGCCTTTGATGAGATGCTAGAAAAATTTCGTACCGATTATGCCTTTACAGAATTGAAAAACATCGACTGGGATGCTCTTGACGCGGAGTTTCGTCCATTATTTGTCGAAGCCGAGCAAAATAGAGACAATTACGCCTATTTGACCGCCTTACGGGAATTTGTCTGGCGTATACCTGATGGGCATGTGAATATCTCGCCATTCGACCCCTTCCTTGAGGAATTTAGTGCCAGCATTGCGCGTGGTATTGGCATGGGTATTAGAGAAACGGACGATCTACGTACACTCGTCACCTATCTACAACCGGGAGGGCCAGCAGAGCGCGCAGGTATTGAACTACGCGCAGAAATTCAAGCCATTAACGGCATACCCGTATTTGAGTACATTAGCAACACCGAGCCATGGACCCAACCCTTTAGCACACCACATAATCTTCGGCTTGAACAACTTGTGTATGGCATGCGCTTCCATCAGGATACCGATATTGTGAACATAACATTTCGCAACCCCGGTCAAAATGGGTTCACGACGCGTTCGGTCAGTACTTCCACCGAGTTTGATACATTCTTTAGAGATGTGTTAGGTGGTAATGAAGTGGATGGTTACGAGCTACCTGTCGAGTTCGGAATCGCTGACGATAATATCGGTTATGCGGCGATTTATAGCTTCCTCGATGACGATACACTCGCAATCCAATTATGGGAGCGTATGATCCGAGAAATGCGCGCTTCAGGGGTGGATTCTTTGATTGTCGATATGCGAGAAAACAGCGGCGGCGACCCATTCTTAGCAGATCAAATGGCAGCATACTTCTTCAACGAAGAACTTGTCGTTGGGCGGCGTGGCACATATAGTGAGCAAACGGGTGATTTCTATTTTGACCCCGATCTAACACGCCAATTTTACATCCCAACCGAAGAATTGCGTTTTCAGGGCGATGTTGTCGTCTTGGTCGGTCCAAGCTGTGCGAGTGCATGCGAAAGATTTGCCTACGACATGACCTTACAAGACCGTGCGACAATCATTGGACAATACCCTACCGCAGGGCTCGGTGGTGGCGTAGAAGACTTCCTGATGCCACTCGACATGACCGTTCGCATCACAGTTACACGTTCGGTAGACGTAAATGGCGAAATTCATATTGAGGGACAAGGCATCGCACCCACTATTCGTGTGCCAATCAATGAAATAACTTTATTCGAGTTTGATGATCCCATACTAGAATACGGAATAGCCCACCTCGCAGGGCGTGCGCCTGCCATCGACAATGGCGACATTGAAGTGGGTGATATAGAAATCGGCGAACTGTTACCCGGCATCAGAATACGCTATACATTGGAGTTAGAAAGCAACACCCCACTCAATGTATTTGTCGGCAACGAGGATAATTCACTGACGACGATTGTCAGATTTTATGATGTTAATGGCAATTTACTGCTTTCAAATGCCGATCAACAATCTGCTGATAGCGGAAATTCAATTCTCAGTGGTATCGGTACAGAAACCGACATCACGGTAATCATGGAAATTGGGACGTACGACGATGCATCGGCTGGTGAATTCGTAGTCAGCATCACGGAAATCGAGTAATCTCACCTATCCTAAGCGCTGATCTTGTAATTTTAATAATGTGAAATTATTTACGATAAGAATACGGTGGCATACGCTTATGTACCGCAGGTACACTGCCACCCTACAAAACGCGATTTGTGTAGGGACGGATCTATGTATCCGCCCGCAAAAAACACAATTATTTCAGATTATTTTTTATCCAGGACCAGCTCTAAATCCACCAATCATGAGCGTCCGATTTGTATGCGTTTGGGTGCTTCTTAAACCATAGACTAAAAAGTTATGAATAATTGATAAAATTAATGATGGTTTAAGGGATTTAATTGTATACTACAGCTATTGAAGTATTATTCAAGTTATCTAAAGACAAATAAGATACAAAATGCTTATGAGTTTAGTAAATTTTCATGTAAACGTTCTCATAATACTAGGATATGCGTTATAGTATTCAACATGATGTATTTCATTAATTAATCACTTTGTGAAGCTATTACCCAAATGGATGTAACTGTGAATACCGTAGACAACGTAACAATTATTGAACTCAATGGTGATCTAGACTCAAACTCAGCACAGCAAATCCAGAGTCAGATATTAACACTTGCCGCAAATCATAATCGGGTCTTACTGGATATGTCTAATGTACGCTATATGTCTAGTGCTGGATTGCGCTTATTGCTGCTCATTTATCGTCAGGTGAGCGAACACGTCGGACATGTCGGAATTTTCGGTTTGAACGACGAAGTAAAAGACGTTATGATGATTACTGGCTTCCTAGACTTTTTCGCAACCTTTGACACGCGAAATGATGGGGTACAAGCCCTTAGCGCCTGATTTTAAGCGGGAGCAACAATTTGCATTTTCACGGTCGTATTGATAGCGATCCAACTCACCATTATGACGGCTACGAATTACGTATAGGCAGACCTATCCCATTTGGTGCGACATTCGTGCCAAACGGAGTCAACTTCTCAATATTTTCACGTTTCGCAACTGGTTGCACACTTGTCTTGTTTGAAAAAGACGCGCCAGAACCCTTTGCTGAAATCCCCTTCCCAGAAGAATTCTTAGTTGGCAATGTATACACAATGATTGTATTCAATCTCAATTATGAGGAGATTGATTATGGTTATCGTATGACTGGTCCCTATCAACCGCATCAAGGACATCGGTTTGATCCTGACATTCTATTACTAGATCCATATGCCAAATTGATTGGTGGACGTGAAGTTTGGGCGGAAAATGAAAACCATGCCAATATTTTCCCTCATCGCGCACGTATCACGCCTATAGATTACGACTGGGGTACGGATCGACCACCAAATATTCCCACAGAAGACCTGGTCATCTATGAGATGCATGTGCGCGGTTTTACGCGGCACCCTTCATCAGACGTAAAGCATGCTGGGACATTTACGGCAATTCGAGAAAAAATCCCTTACTTGAAGGAACTTGGCATCAATTGTGTTGA
>DAOTXB010000408.1:0-49938 GCA_034435575.1 Anaerolineae bacterium | reverse complement strand
CTCTTCACCTATGATATGTTCATGGCTGATTCAAATCTGGTCAACAGTCGCTATCCATACGACCAATTCGCCAGCGTAGAAGCCCCGGATGATACAACCGTCGTCATCACCTTTGACGATCCATTCGCACCGTGGTTGGCTACAGTGTTCACCGAAGTACTCCCAGAGCACGTACTCGCGCCAGTATTTGAAGATGAAGGCTCACTCGATAACGCCGCATGGAACCGTGATGCAAGTGTAAGCTCCGGTCCTTATGTGTTATCAGAATGGGAAGTGGGTAGCTTCGCCCGTTTTGACCGTAACGAAAATTACTACAACGGGACTCCGAACCTCGACACCGTACTGATCCGCTTCGTGCCAGATAGCGAAACATTATTGGCAACCTTGCTAAACGGTGAAGCAGAATTTGCGACATTCATCAGCTATGCCGATGTTCCCTCATTGGAAGAAGCCGGTTTCGTTCCACAAATCGTAAACTCCGGTTATAACGAACAGTGGTTCTTGAACGTGCGCGAAGGTCTGGGTCACCCATCTCTTCAAGATATCCGTGTACGTCAAGCCCTCGTACTCGCCTTTGATCGCTTCAGCATCACCGAAGATTTACTCAACGGTTTAACCTACCCGGCAGATAGCTACTGGGAAGGGTCACCGTATGACAACCCCGATATCGAAGCACCACCTTATGATCCAGAAGCGGCGGCGGCATTGCTCGACGAAGCAGGCTGGGTCGACAGTGACGGCGATGGCATCCGTGACCAAGAAATTGATGGCGAACTTGTTCCGCTGAACCTGCGCTATATCACGAACACACGTCAAATCCGTGTCGACGTACAGGCAGTCGTTCAACAATCATTTGCAAATCTCGGCATTGGCGTCGAACTGATTAACTATCCATCCGATCAATACTTTAATGGGTATGCCGCCGGTGGTCCAATCGCAATCGGTGATTATGACATCGCCGAATTGTCTACAACCGGTAGCTTCCCTGACCCGAACACAACCCAGTTCCTGTGTTCAGAAATCCCAACGGACGAAAGCCCAGACGGAAATAACGAAATTGGTTACTGCAACGAAGAGGTTGACGCGCTCTTTGAACAAGCCAACAGTACCACCGATACCAATGCGCGTATCGAACTGTTCCATCAGATTGATCAAATCTTGACTGATGATGTTGCCTTCGTCGGTGTATGGTACGATCCTGACCTGTGGGTTGTTGATGGTAGTGTAGAAAACGCCGCTGTTAATGGCGCAACACCCTATTGGAACGCCGCACAATGGGCAGTTTCCGAATAATCAACGTATAGTCGAAATTCTTCGATAACGCACTTCATGATGGGTGAGTAGACGCTATACTCGCCCATCTTTCTACACAGCATAATCACACTGTACAGGTAGTCGTTAGGACAAAACCCGCTCATGACACAGTACATTCTCAGACGGTTGCTTCAGTCCATCCCGCTTTTATTGTTAGTGAGTTTCGTCTTATTTGTCTTGATGAACACAGCAGGGGATCCTCTGGCTACGCTGGGCGGGCGCATCCCTCCCCGTGCTGAAGATCGCGAACGCTTGCGTCGGCAATTCGGGCTAGACCAGCCCATATTTACACAATATGTCTATTGGCTCATCGGCAATGATTGGACGACTATTGATCTAGACGGTGACGGCGAAGGCGATATTGAAGGAGATCGTAAAGGTGTATTACGTGGAGACTTCGGCACATCGATTGTTACGCGCCAACCAGCACTAGATGTAATCAGCTCTCGTATTGAAAATACAATGATTTTAATGATTACAGCAGAAAGCCTGGCGATTATTCTCGCTTTAGTGATAGGCATTTATTCTGCGGTCAGGCAATATTCATGGGTGGATAATTTACTTACATCCATATCATTTGTTACGTTCTCTATACCTATTTTTTTACTCGGATTAATCCTCATATATATTTTCGCGGTACAGTTCAAAGCGTGGGGACTGCCCCATTTGCCTACATCCGGCATGTATGACCCGATAGCAGGTCAAACCTTTGAACAAGTCATCACACATATGATTTTGCCCGTTGCGACAATCTCCCTTATCAGCATCGCTGGATACAGTCGCTTTATCCGGTCAACCATGCTTGAAGTCATTAATTCTGATTATATTCGTACTGCCCGTTCAAAAGGCATCCCTGAGCGACGCACATTATTTGTCCATGCCTTCAAAAATGCATCCTTACCGCTGGTCACGCTCATTGGTCTCAACTTGCCGACCTTGATTGCAGGCGCGGTTGTCACAGAAACGATCTTTGCCTGGCCCGGCATGGGACGCTTATTTATCGATCATCTTTTCCGGTCAGATGTTTCCGTGATTATGGGACTACTTATGATTATCACGGTGGCAGTTATCCTGTCACAATTGATGATCGACATTGTATATACGTGGCTCGACCCGCGTATTCGCTATAGTTAGTACAGACGAATAAGGACGAGACACATGGCATCGACAACTGCAAATACCGTACAACTGTCATTAGAGCAAGAAAATCTCAAAAAACCAGAAGGTATGCTAAGACGATCTTATCGACGTTTTACACAACATCGCATGGCGGTCATCGGCTCAACAATACTCATCTCCATCATTTTGTTCGTTACCGTTGGTGCGCTCATCTTCTCTGAAGCCGATGCCAATTTTAATGACACAGGACGACGCTTACAGGCACCCTCCGTAGAACACCCGCTCGGTACAGACACTATTGGACGAGATATTCTTGCACGTAGTATTTATGGTGGGCAAATCTCTCTGCTCATTGGCATCACTGCGGTCACAATGATGGTCTTTGTTGGCACGCTGGTTGGTGTCATTTCCGGGTTCTATGGTGGGCTTGCTGATGCGGTCATAGGTCGTATTATTGAGGCAATGCTTTCAATTCCGACACTTTTATTGTTGTTGGTGATGGCGCGATTTTTCGCCGGCAAAATCCCTGAACAAGACATATTAGGGCGAACATTCAGCGGTAGTGTCATTGTAATTATCATTATCATCGGCTTAACAAGTTGGATGCAACTCGCCCGTATCGTGCGCTCGAACGTGTTGTCATTGCGCGAAAGTGAATTTGTGCTTTCCGCACGCGCTCTCGGTGCATCAGATCGCCGTATTATCTTTTCTCATATTTTGCCGAATACGGTTGCACCTGTAATCGTCGCCGCGACGTTAGGCATTGCGGGGGCTATCTTAGCAGAGGCTTATATCAGCTTTCTTGGTCTCGGTGTGCAACCACCGACAGCAACATGGGGCAATATGCTGGAAGGCGCGAAACAATACATTGATGAAGCACCCTGGCTATGGATCGTGCCCGGTATGCTCATTGTATTGACCGTAATTAGCATCAATTTTGTCGGTGATGGTCTACGTGATGCATTAGACCCGCGTTCAGACAATAAATAAGCAACGAATTCGACACGGTCAATGAATATTTGCGCTGACGACTGTTCTCTAGGGAATGGTCGTTTATATTATCGCCCGCTTAAAAACGATTAGACTTCGATGAGTACAGGCAATTAAGCGGGATTAGTTAGGAGCTTTGGTATACTTATTGGCACGCTTATGCCATAATCAAGCTATATTCCGAGAGATAAGGTGCATATCAGGCAAAACTATTATGTCATCCCAATCTGATTTTCATGGTCCTAATGAAGGTTACATCTTAGAACTTTACGAACAATTTTTACAATCACCCGATGCCGTTGATGCATCCACACGCCAATTTTTTGAGAATTGGTCACCACCATCAAGCAATGGTCACGCCATAGCGGAAGCCACCGTTGCGTCCGGCATTGACCGACAAAAGATCGTCGGGGCAGTGAGTTATGCACAGGCAATCCGTCAATTTGGTCATCTGGGCGCACACCTTGACCCGCTCGGACGCGAATCTCCGGGTGATCCTGAACTATTACCAGAAACACACGGTATTTCTGATAGCGACCTGCAATCTTTACCAGCAAGTATCGTCGGTGGTCCTATTGCGGAAAACTCTGCCAATGCGCTAGAGGCTGTCCAAACGCTAAAAGCAGTGTATTGCTCGTCAATCGGTTACGATAATGACCATATTCGCATTCCTGAAGAACGCCAATGGCTCCGTGAGGCACTTGAATCACGGCGTTATCAATTCTCACCAGAACAAGCGGTAGGATTGTTGGATCGTCTGACGCAGGTAGAAGCATTTGAACATTTCCTACAGCGCTCATTCCCAACCAAATATCGGTTCTCCATCGAAGGTCTAGATATGATGGTGCCGATGTTAGACGAAGTGATTGACCATGCCGCAAATACAGGTATGTCCACAATCGCGATTGGTATGGCGCATCGAGGCAGGTTGAACATCCTCGCCCATATTATGCAAAAGCCGTACGAGCAGATTCTCGCGGATTTTAAAGACCCGCTTCAGTTACAAGAACGACAACAGGCAATCGGCTGGACAGTGGGTGATGTCAAATATCATAAGGGCGTTGTGCGACAAGTCAACGATGGTCAATACAGCACGCCACTCGTTGTCACTATGCCACCAAACCCCAGCCATCTTGAGCAGATCAATCCAGTAGCCGTCGGTATGGCACGGGCGGCAGGTACTAAAGTCGATCATGCGGGTGAACCAGTTTTCAATCCTGATCTAACAATGCAAATTCTAATTCATGGTGATGCCTCGTTTGTTGGTCAGGGTGTGGTCGCCGAAACATTCAATCTCTCGCGTTTACCAGGGTATTGGACAGGCGGAACACTCCACATTATTGCCAATAATCAAATCGGCTTTACCACATTACCCATAGATGGTCGTAGCACGCTGTATGCCAGTGACCTTGCAAAGGGATTTAAGGTGCCCGTTGTTCATGTCAACGCTGATGACCCCGCCGCATGTATCGAAGTTGCCCGAATCGCATTTGCTTATCAGGACAAATTTGAGAAAGACTTTATGATCGACCTGATCGGGTATCGTAGGTATGGACATAACGAGCTTGATGAACCGGGCTTTACGCAACCGCTCATGTACAAGGACGTGCGTAAGCATCCTACAGTACGGAAAATCTGGTCGAAGAAACTGCAAGATGACGAACTCATTAATAAAGAGAAGCCAAAGCAGATTCTTGATCATTACAATGAGGTTCTACAAAAAGCACACGACGCACAGCCAGACGCTGAAGAACTTATCGACCTTCATCAAGAGGAACCGCCAGAAGGTGCCGCGCGCAAAAGCGTGACCGCGATCAAACCGGAACGCTTAACCGCCATTAACGACTCGCTTGAAAACTTGATTGATGGATTCAACTTTTTCAGTCGCCGTTTAGAAAGTACCATCCGTTCTCGTCGTGAGGCAGTGCGTAATACCAGCGAACCCGCGGTTGATTGGGCAACAGCCGAAGAACTCGCATTTGCAAGTATTCTTGAAGATGGCATCGCAATTCGTATGACCGGACAGGATACTGAGCGGGGAACATTTAGCCATCGTCACGCGGTACTGCGTGATGCAAAAACAGGCGAAGCATTCACCCCCTTACAAGCCCTTCCACAGGCAACTGCCGCATTTGAAATTCATAATAGTCCACTTTCAGAAGCCGCCGCTATCGGCTTTGAATACGGCTACAATGTCCAAGAACCCAATCGTTTGGTGTTATGGGAAGCACAATATGGCGACTTCGTGAATGGTTCACAGACGATGATTGATGAATTTTTGCTCTCCGCACGGGAAAAATGGGGACAAACACCATCACTCGTCATGCTCCTGCCACATGGACATGAAGGCGCGGGACCAGATCATTCGAGTGGTCGTCCAGAACGTTTCTTGCAGATGGCGGCAAAGACAAATGTACGAATCGCAAATGCCACCACATCCGCTCAATATTATCACCTGTTGCGTCGTCAGGCACTATTATTGGAAACTGACCCACTACCCTTGATTGTGATGACACCGAAGAGTTTATTGCGTAATCCAGATGTATTCTCCTCGCCAGAAGAATTCACCGGTGGCAAGTGGAATCCGGTACTGGATGACGACCAAGCCGACCTGGAAGCTATTAAGCGTCTTGTGCTTTGCTCAGGCAAGTTTTATCTTGATCTGGTCAATAGCGAATGGCGAGAGAAACATCCTGAGGTCGCCATTGTTCGTATGGAACAGTTGTATCCGTTCCCACTTCAGGACTTGCGCCTAATACTCGACAAATACGAGAACGTCACCCAGATCGTGTGGGCACAGGAAGAACCAAAGAATATGGGCGCATGGGAATTTATGGGGTACCGTATTAAGAAATTGGTCGGCATGGGCACGCCGGTCAACTATGTTGGTCGCCGACGCAGCTCTAGCCCGGCGGAAGGCTCCAAAACAGCCCATAATGTCAATCAAAGCATGATCGTCGAATATGCTTTTAACTGGAAATTTGATTAAGTCTTACAGGGGAGACGCGTCCAATGTCGTCAAATATTATTGTACCTGAACTGAGTGAATCCGTCGTAGAAGCGACGGTATCTGAATGGTTAAAAAAACCGGGCGATGCCATAGAAGCGGGTGAAGCCGTGGTTGTGTTAGAAACTGATAAAGTATCGGTAGAAGTCACTGCAGAAATTGACGGGGTGCTAGAAAGCATTGCCCATGATGAAGGTGTTGATGTTACCGCAGGCGAAGTTCTTGGTGTCATCAGTGGAGACGCTTCAGCCGCTAGCACACCTGTACCCGCAAAAGAAGCAACACCAGAACCCGCGCAAGCGTCATCGTCTGCATCTACATCATCCGACAGTGCAACGGCGACTCCGGTTGCGCGTCGTGTCGCAGATGCACATAATGTAGATATTTCTAAGGTGAACGCCACTGGCGAAAAAGTCACCAAAGCTGATGTAGAGAAGCACATCAGTGGTGGACAATCACAACCAGCGCCAGCATCAAAACCAACACCCAAGCCCGCGACATCAACAGCAAGTGCAAATGGAACAAGTGGTCGGGATGAAGAACGCGTCCGCATGTCTCGCCGTCGTCAGACGATTGCACGTCGTCTAATTGAAGCACAGAGTACCGCCGCAATGCTGACGACCTTTAACGAAGTCGATATGAAAGCAATTATGGACTTCCGCAAACGTCATAAAGAGGACTTCAAGGAAAAATTTGGGGTGAGCCTCGGCTTGAGTTCATTCTTTGTCAAGGCAACAATCGGGGCGCTAAAAGCATTCCCATCAGTTAATGCAGAAATTCAAGATCGGGAAATCGTACTGAAGCACTATTATGACATAGGTATTGCAATTGGTTCGGAAGAAGGATTGGTTGTACCGGTGTTACGCAATGCGGATCGTTTGTCATTTGCAGGCATTGAATCGCAAATACGCGAATATGCCAAACAAAGCCAAGAAGGCACGCTTGCAATTGAATCACTAATAGGTGGCACGTTCACAATTACCAATGGTGGTGTATTCGGATCCATGATGAGCACACCCATTTTGAACCCGCCACAGGTCGGCATCCTCGGCTTGCATGGGATTAAAGATCGTCCTGTCGTCGTTGATGGCGAAATTACGGTGCGCCCGATGATGTATACCGCGCTTACCTACGATCATCGCATCGTTGATGGGCGCGAAGCCGTCCAATTCCTTGTCAAGATTAAAGACTTAATCGAAGACCCAGAACGCCTATTGATTGAAGCCTAAACGTAACAACTATCAACAACAAAGGACTCACGATTTTGTGTGAGTCCTTTTTGGGTTCTATTGATATAGCGCTGCAAAATACAGATCAAAAGTTAGGATTCTTTCAGCATCTGCAACCCGCCCACCTGTGCCAGAAATCCAAGGCGATCATAGGCTTGAGTATGCCCACACACTTTAGCATTGTCATCAAAGTCATAGATAGTGATACCGGAAATAGCGAATGACTTACCCGTTGCAGGGAAATTATCGAGATCATCGGCGTGAGTGCCAGACATTATCCAGAACGCCACCACCCTATTTGCCTCTGCGACCATGTCTTGAATCGCAAAATCCAAGTCAGGAAATGCATTACGTGAATACTGCACCCTTTGCTTGAAGGCATTATAGTCTAGCGTTTGACCATCCCACGCATCACCTGGATCATGTTTTACGGTGTAGCGTTCACTCACAATATCGCCTATCGTGCTAAAGTCACCAGCATTCCAGACTGTATCCATAAACTGTTGCAACTGTGCTTTAAGATCAATATTAGGCATTTTCGCCCTCGCCTTCGATGCTAGTCAGTTTATCGTTAAGGCGCTGCCATGCCCTTTGATCGGCGGGTTTCACCCAATTATAGCCAATACGCGCCCAATCAGCGTCATCAGGATTCAGCCCAAGTTCTGTGATATATTCACCCTCACAGATAAAAAATTGGTGTTTGTAGGGCAACAAATACCCGCCGTTACGACCAAGTTCACGGCTTGCAGTATCATAATCTGAGTGCCATTCCAGCACATAGCCAGCACAACGGTGCGGATACAGCAGTGTAAAATATGCTTCACGTCGTTGACTTAGGTAATCTTTGCGTTTCAAATGACGCTTAAACATTGCCCATGTTTCATAATCATTTTCAAGCGCAATAACAGCCAGTGCATGTTTGCGCTTGATGTCGATAGACGTAGCTATATCATTTAGAGATATATCATGGAGATAAGGCAATCTTTGAAAGCGAATGGCACTTTCTCTGGCAAATAGTGGGTCATCTGCACGTAGTTGTTTGTACAGAATGGATGCTTGAGTTTTGTATTCTTCAAGCAAAGAATGTGGTAAATCAGGCATAGCACGCTCCTTCAGTTAGTCGCCTGTTTTACCCACTGCTCAGGCGTGAAAAAGGTCTATGTGATTGTGTAAACTTACATATAATAGGGTGACATCGTCTTTTGTGGGTATAGGTGCCCCATGAATTACCTATGTGCGAGAATAGCACATAAACAACGTCCTTGTCGAGTTAGAATTTTGCCAATATGGGCTGTTAGCTGTAGCATGTCATGTTATTTATCACGTTTCCAGAAGCGCCATCCCCCGCGCACCCGTTTAGATTTGGGATTACGCAAACGTGTGATTCGCCCTTCGATCTCAGTTAATAATGCTTCAGGCGCCGCCCTATCATCAGGTGTCTTAACTTCAAGAAAACGGTCAAACGTCTGTTTAATACCCTCGCCAAACTGTGGTCCTTCGCTAGTTTCTGCCCAAACAGACCAGATAAGCGTTTCGTTGTTCGCAAAAATTCTTACCTCGTAGTGCGTACTTTTATTGCCCCACTCCCAACGGTCAGGGTCAAGTCGTTGATAATCCATAAACCTTTAGTCTCCAGCCATCGGCTGATATGATTCGGTATCGCGTTGTAAGCCAATATCCTCGAATTGACGATGATACAGCTCGGCATAGACACCATTTAGCGTGAGCAATTCATCATGTGTACCATCTTCGACCACTTTGCCCGCCTTCATGACCAAGATACGATCTGCATCCCGTACCGTACTCAGGCGGTGTGCAATAATTAAACTGGTGCGGTTGGCGAGCACTTGCTCTAATGCTGCTTGAATGTGTTTTTCAGTTTCAGTATCAATGTTGCTAGTTGCTTCGTCTAACACCAAAATACTGTGCGGATTGTGAATCAGTGCGCGGGTTAACGCCAGCAATTGACGCTGTCCTTCAGAAAGATTGGCACCGCCCGGCAACAGTTCAAAGTCATATTGATCCGGCAAACGCTCAATAAATGGCGCAGAATGTGCGGCTTTTGCGGCTTTTACCATTTGCTCATGCGATATTGAATCATCAAACAACTTAAGATTATCCGCAATTGTGCCGTTAAAGCAGTAAGGGCTTTGTGGCACCACCATGACTGAGCGGCGCAAATCCTGTAAAGACATCTCTCGAACATCAATATCGTCGATTAAAATACGTCCTTCATCCACATCATAAAAGCGTGCGATCAAACCCGCCAATGATGTCTTACCCGCGCCCGTCGCGCCAACGATTGCGACACGTTGTCCCGCAGAAATTTCTAAGTCGATCCCCTGTAACACAGGCGTATCTTCTTCATAGCGAAAGTGAATATTGTCAAGAGTAATTTTATGACTTTCACGCGCATGCAACGGTGTAGAGTTTTCTGGATCGACAATATGGGGTTCAACAGTCAGCATCCGTGCAATGCGCTCACCAGCAGAAAGCGCTGATTGAATTTGCGCGAATTGGTCTGTTAGTGCCAGAATTGGCTGAAAACTACGCTGTGTATACTGAATGAACGAAATCATCATACCGAGAGTCACCCAACCGGCAAGCACACCACTACCAGCACTATATAACACCACTGAGAGAGCGATAGCAGTCATAATCTGCAATACCGAGGAAAAAACCGTGTGTGCATCGCGTAGCGTCATACGTGTATCACGATAACGTGTGCTAATATCATCAAATTCACGCCAGCTAATCGCCTGCCGATTGAATAATTGTACGATCAACATACCGTTAAATTGTTCATTCAAAAATGCTTGATATTCGCCAATTAAGCGATGCAATAAACTGGATACAGAGCGAATCTTACCGCGAAAGTAAATAGAAATAATCGCAATCACTGGCAATACAGCGATGCTCACAAGCGCTAACTTCCAGTTTAGCAACAACATCACGACCACGATACCAACCAATGTAACCAGATTGGTCATCACAATCACAATACTGGTGGATAGCAGTTCAGTTAATGCTTCAATATCGTTGGTCAGCCGTGCTACGATCAAACCGACAGGTGTTTTATTGAAAAAGCGCATGTCCTGCTTCAGGATATGCTCAAATAATGCCTGGCGTAATGCAACCAGCGCATTTTGTCCAACTGTTTGGAGCATATAAACCTGTAAAAATCGTAAAATGAATAATGCCGGAATAGAGACAAAATACACAACAGCAAAGGGAATCAACCCCTGCCAATCACCATTCGTGATAGGTCCATCAACCGAGCGTTGGATCAAATAGGGGGGTAACAAAGATAAACCCGTTACACCGATCAACAAGAAACCGATCACAATCAGTTGTTTCCAGTAAGGTGCAATGAATCGCCCTAACATCAAGATTAGATAGCGATCAGAAAAATTTTCGCTGTGTTTTCTAAATTCTCTGGATAATTCTTGCTTCGCCCATCGATCACTCGCTTTCGCCGGTGGCATTATTGCACCTCCTCAACCATATGCTCGCGCTCAACCATACGCAGGTACAAACCGCCCTTTTCGATAAGTTGCTCATGTGTTCCTTGCTCAATCAATCGCCCCTCATCCAAAACAAATATGTGATCGGCATCTTTTACGGTTGCAATACGGTGTGCGATGATGATGCTCGTACGTGATGTCACCACATGGCGCAAATCACTCAAAATATCAGCCGCAGTGTGTGTATCAACACTTGATAGCGCATCGTCAAGCACCATTATAGGGGAATCACGCAGGATGGCGCGGGCAATCGCAACACGTTGCTTTTGCCCACCAGAGAGCATCACACCTTTTTCACCGACAAGCGTATTTAAACCCTCGGGTAATTGGGCAAGGTCGTTGCTCAAACGTGATATATGTACCGCCTCATCCAATAGATTGTCATTGACCTCATCCTTGCCCATACGCACATTTCGATGCAGTTCCTGACTAAACAAAAATGTGGTTTGTGGAACAGAAGCAATCGAACGGCGCAAATCGTCCAAATCTACATGACGTATATCCTGACCATCTATGAGGATTTCACCTTGTGTCACGTCAAATACACGCGCCAGCAGGTTGACGAGTGTTGTCTTCCCTGCACCTGTCGGACCGACAATGGCGACAGTCGAACCGGCTTTTATACGCAAGGAAACATCCTGAATAATCGGTGTGTTGCCTAACGTTAAACTTACATTCTTAAATTCAATTTCACCTTTGGGATGCACGAATGGAAGCGCATCCGGCAAACTTGCAATATTCGCATGTTGCAATAATGGTGTGATACGATCTAATGCGCCTTGTGTTTGCTGATAGCGTTGATAAATCATGCCGAGTTGCAACAGTGAGGTACTAATCAGATTTAAATAGATCAAGAATTGAGCAAAGTTACCAATCGTCAACTCCCCATTCAACGCGAGGAACCCGCCAGCAAGCACGACTACCCCACTCGTCACCTCACTAATCATGTTCGGGAGCATGCCGATCGGCTCATTTCGACGACGAAAATACAACCACCGACGACGAAATTCAGCATTTTCCGTGTAAAAGTGTTGCGCCGCGCCGTCTTCGTTGCCGGTAGTTTTGACTGTTTGTATCCCGCTTACAACGTCTTGAACGAATGCAGACACAACACCTGCCTGCTCTTGTACTTGCTCAAACACAGGACGCAAAATTAAACCGGCACGCAATTGAAAATATGTAGAAATCGCCAGTACAATAAATACGATTGCCGTCAATGGTAAGCTGATAACGCCTAAAAGAAAAAACGCAGACATCAGCGTTAGGACGGCGCTTCCAACACGGCTAAATGTCATTGCAAGTAAACGCCAAATCATCATCAAATCGCTATGCATCCGCGAGATTAAATCACCTGTGGCATACCGTTGATAAAACCCTTGATCCAATGTCAGCATATTAGCAAATAATGTGCTACGAATATCATAATTTACGGAGTAAGCAACCGTACCACTGAAATATCTTTGCCCCAGGAAAGCCATCACCGTGAATACAGAAAGTAAAACGAGTAGCACAACGTCAGCGAATATTTGCTCTAATGATTCGCCAGCACGCACATGATCTATGATAATACCAATTATATAAGGGGCGAGCGCGGCAGTTATTCCACCAAACATACCAGTAACCACCGACATTATTGCGGCACCACGATGACGTTTCACAAAATCACGTAACCATGCCATATTAGCTTGTGAAGAAGCAGGAACATCCGGACTCTCTGTTCGGACTGCAACCATAGAGAGGTTTTTCTCCTTTTGTGTTTTGCGCGGAATTATATGTTAACAATTTGTATGATGACCAAGTAGACCCAATACCCGTCTAGGTGGGTTTTATCACCAGATGCTTAAGGCTTTCTCATGTCTATGTCTCGTTATCCATTGTTATGGAACATAGCTTGCTTTCTTACCGTCAACTATAATAGTGATGATACCAGAAAGGCAATCACAATATGAAACAAGATATTCGAAAAACTATACTATTCACGTTGTTACTGATGACTACATTCTTGGTCACGATGAATGGTTCACGGGCACAGGAGTCCACAATGGAGACACTTGCACAGGGCAATACTGCCTTCGCGTTTGATCTATATCATACCGTTCTCAGGAACACGGAAAGTCAAAACAAGAACTTAGTATTTTCACCCTATAGTATTTCTCAGGCATTAGCCATGGTTTATGTCGGCGCGAACGGAAACACGCAATCTCAAATGCAAGAGACTTTGAATTTCACCATTCCACAAGATGATCTCGCGCAAACATTCGCGGATTTAAATACAAGTATCACTGAACGCGACCCTATCCCTGATATAGATGCACAGCGCATGACCCTCAATATTGCGAATGCACTTTGGGGACAAGAGGGATTCCCATTTCTTTCACCTTATGTTGAAACCATCAACGAAAACTTCGGTGCAGGTTTGCAATTAACAGATTTCCAGAACGCGCCGGATGATGCCCGACAAGCCATTAATGATTGGGCGGCGGAACAAACTGAGGATCGCATTCAAGACATCATTCCACAAGGTGCTATCACGCCTGCAACACGCATGGTGCTTGCCAATGCCATTTACTTTCTCGCAAGTTGGGCAAATCCGTTTATGGAATTTGCGACACAAGATGCGACATTTAACCTGTTAGATGGCACTGAGGTCACCGTACCATTGATGCGCCAATCGGAAATGGTCCTCTATGCTGACGGCGAAGATTATCAGGTCGTCGACTTACCCTACATAGGTGGCGACACCGGCATGATCATATTTCTTCCAGCGACAGGGACATTCGAATCCTTCCGTGATGCAATAACAGCAGAACAATTTCAAGAAATCGTTACCCAAATGAGTGCATCACAGGTTATTGTTACCCTACCCCGCTGGGAATACGAAAGTGAATTAGAGCTTAGTGATATACTTTCACAAATGGGCATGGCGGGGGCGTTTTCAGATGATGCCGATTTCTCTGGCATTGCGGAAGAAGCACTTGCCATTGATGGGGTATTGCACAAGGCATTTATCGCAGTTGATGAGGAAGGCACAGAAGCCGCCGCTGTGACCGCATTAACAATGCGTGCCACCTCTGCCCCTGCGGAGATTTTCGAGTTCAACGCAGATCGTCCGTTTGTCTACACAATCTATGATCGAATCACAGGCAGTGTACTGTTTTTAGGTCAAGTCACTAATCCAGAACCCGATTCATAGGCATGCGCCATAACAGCACAGGGACTTTATGGAGTTCCTGTTTGTTCACTTAGCGACTAAGTTATTCACGACGCTCCCATTCAGCGGTACGCAACGACGCAAGCGCACGCCATTGTGGTAGAACAGGAACAATGCCCAATTCACGGACAATTTGCCGTGCCGCCAACCCCACTATAGCCGCAAACGTTGGATAGGCAATTTCCATATCTGCTAATTGCTCGACTGTTGAGCCACCTGCCATTGAACCAGCGACCAACTGAACCACCTCTAATGCCTGCTCACCGACAACGTGTGCGCCAAGAATGTGATGCGTTTTTCGGTCAACGATGAGTTTACAAAAACCCGTTTCACGCCCATCAATAATCGCACGATCCATCGCAGAATATGGCACAGTTGCAACAACATAATCATGATCTTCCTGCGCTTGTGCTTCTGTCATGCCCACACTGCCATATTCTGGATCAGTGAACCCGCCATGGGGCACAAGGCGATGAATCGCTTCTCGTTCTAAGCCAAGCAAGGCATTTTCTACGGCAACCCGCGCCTGATACCCTGCACTCTGAACCAACATCATCCGTCCGGTAATATCTCCAGCGGCAAAAATATGAGGCGCAGAAGTCTGCATATAATCGTTGACAGTGATGTAATTTCTGTTTGTCTCTATACCTGCCACGCTCAGGTTCAGCCCATCAACATTACCGGGCCAGCCGACACTAATCACAATGGCATGAGCAGAGATTGGCGCTTCTTGCCCCGCAAAGTGTAACGTCAGTAGATCGCCGTCTTTTTCCACACGCTCAGTCATACTAATGCTGGTCTTAACCTCTATACCATCATCACGGAAGGCATCTGCAACCGTTTCTGCGACAAGTGCATCCTCACTTATCAGAATACGTGGAGCGGCATCGATGAGCGATACCTTTGATCCAAAATCGTTAAAGATTGATGCAAGCTGACATCCTGTTGCGCCTGCTCCAATGACAATCACCGATTTTGGCAATGATGACAAACGCCATACATCAGAATGTGTAATTGTATGTTCACTTCCAGCGAACCCTAACCGGCGGGAAGACCCACCGACACATAATATGAAACGCTTACCCTGCACAGAGTGTCCATTTTCAAATTGTAAGGTGTGTGCATCCGAAAAGTGCGTCTCGCCCACATCAACATATGTGGTTACATTGACATTGTTTAAGTGAGAAAGTAACTGTTTCTTCTCATGCACCTGATAAACAACCTTTTGTGTACGTTGAATAACCTGCCCGAAATCAACTTGTGGCACATTACCAATCAACCCATAATCCGCGAATTGGCGCGCATCACGCCGTAAGCGGGCGGCTTTCGCGAGCACACGCGTGGGTACACATCCATCATTGGTACAGGTGCCACCCATACGCCCTCTTTCAACCAGTGCAACATTAGCACCTAACTCACTTGCCCGGAGTGCCGCCGTTACACCAGCGGGACCCCCACCAACCACAACAACATCGAACATATAGATTACTCCCTATTTTTGCAAGACATAGTTACAGTATATGCCTAAAATGTTAGCGAAACACTAGACAATTCATAACGTTCGGAAATTTCTGAATTATCCCAACAATTCATTAACAATAAAAGTTATCATCTTCGATTACTGAATTGCACCGTGTGATACGGTGAGTTACGCTTAATAATGTCACATTCAGAAAAATGCGGTACATTCCTCGAGAATATCCGATAAAAATATCTGATTACTGCTGAAGTCATGATATATATGACTATCGCCTAAGGGCGAATCATCTACAAAAAGGACAATTGTAATGTATCATCTTGAACGAGAAATCAACGTCCAACCAGAAGTTATCACCCGCTTGATTAACGAGCAAGACGCAACCGCAAAAACTATTGCCAAGGCAATCCGTGACTTTCAACCGACATTTGTCAGCATCGCCGCCCGTGGGACATCCGATAATGCGGGACGCTACGCGCAATACTTGATAGGCATAGAAGCAGATTTGCCGGTAGCACTGGCAACCCCCTCGATTCATACACTCTATGAATCGCCGCCAAATCTATCCAAAGCATTGGTCATCGGTATTTCCCAATCAGGTCGATCTGAAGACATTTTCCGTGTGATAAGCGATGCACGGGAACAGGGTGCGCTGACCGTAAGCATTACAAATAATGCTGAATCACGGATTGCACAGGTGGCAGAATATCATCTGGATTTGTCCGCTGGTGAAGAGATTGCCGTTGCCGCGACGAAAACTTATACAGCGCAACTTACCGCCATTGCAATGATGGTTACCGCCCTGACTGATAAAACCCATCTGATTGACTCTCTCGTGAAACTGCCTCAATTTGTCGGCGATACCCTTAAACTCAGCCAGGAGATTCCAACATGGGTGGAGCGTTATCGCTATATGGAACGATTCGCCGCTATCGGACGCGGTTACAATTACTGCACTGCCTTTGAAATTAGTTTGAAGGTCAAAGAACTCAATTACATCACGGGGTTAGAATATAGCGAAGCTGATTTTCGACACGGTCCCATCGCGGTGGTTGACCCCGGATTTCCGGTACTTGTTATCGCACCACAGGGAAAAACACTTGGTGGTCTAGTGGAATTATTGGAAAAGCTCAAAGAACGAGACGCTGAGTGTTTGATAATCTCTAACGTGGATTCTGCGCTAGCGCATGGACAAAAAGTCATGTTCATACCAGAATCAGTACCAGAGTGGTTATCGCCGATTACATCTGTAATTCCGGGTCAAATTTTCGCGATGAACCTTGCGATAGCCAAGGGATTGCCTGTAGATCAACCTATTGGCATTACGAAGGTAACCAACACTGTTTAGGCAAAATAAAAAAGCGCGGGGACTCTCATGTTCTCCGCGCCATGTAACTCGCAGTTTTTAACTATGCATCTTCAGCTTCAACAAATGCATCGGTCATGGTGTACATACTTGTATATGTGCCCCCCATACCCAATAGCTCCTCATGCGTACCACGTTCGATAATTTGACCATGATCCATCACAACGATGAGGTCAGAGGATGTAATCGTACTCAAACGATGGGCAATCACAAAACTTGTGCGTCCTTTAAGCAATACTGCTAGCGCATCCTGAATGATTTTTTCCGTTTGCGTATCAATATTACTCGTTGCTTCATCAAGGATCAATATACGGGGGTCTGCTAGCAAAGCCCGTGCAAAGGAGATCAGCTGTTTCTGACCTGCAGAGAGTAAAGAGCCGCCCTCGCGCACTTCAGTCTCATATTGATTTTCCAGATTGCTAATGAAATTATGTGCGCCAACTGCTTTTGCCGCTTCCATCACTTCATTATCTGTAGCATCTAAACGCCCATAACGGATATTTTCCATGACCGTACCGCTAAATAGGTGTGGTTCTTGCAAAACCACCCCGAATTGCCCGCGTAAGCTATTTTGACTGAGCTTGTGCAGATCATACCCGTCGATGGTCAAACTGCCGTTAGAGACATCATAGAGCCGTTGAATCAGCTTAATTAGTGTGGTCTTACCCGCGCCGGTGTGCCCAACAAATGCCACCGATGTGCCAGCAGGAATATCAAGGTTAATATCCTGAAGCACCTTTTCACCATCTTCATAGGCAAAGTCCACATTTTCAAATTTGACATGCCCTTCGATTGTGGGCAATGTGACCGCATCCGTTTCATCACGCACTTCTATTGGTGCGTCTAGGAGGGCAAAGATTTTATTGCCCGCCGCCATCACTGATTGGAACAAATTATAACGTTGTGCCAGCATACGAATGGGCGCAAAGAATTGGTCAATATACAGTACAAATGTCAACAATGTAAAAATAGAGAGTTGTTGATTTAAGACTAGCGTACCGCCTACTGTAATCAGCAAACCGGTTGCAACACCACCAATTAGCTCAATTGTGGGGAAGAACAGTGATGCAATCAATGATGCACGCACATGCGCGCCACGATAGCCGTAATTGATAGTTCCGGTAAAGCGATCTAAATTATAGGCTTCGCGGTCATATGCCTTGGTGACCCGGACACCATTAAATGCTTCAGAAAGTTCCGCATTAACTTTGGCATTATGCTCAACAACGCGCAGATATGAGCGACGCGCATAAATACGCCAGACATTCGCAACCATTACCAGAACGACTAATACACCAATGGCAACACCGGTCAATGGCAGATTGATCAACATCATCGAAATGACAATACCCGCGAGGATCAAAATATCGCGCACGGTACCCACAACAGCAAATGTGATGGCTTGCCGCAGTGTATCAACATCACTAACCACACGAGCGATCAAACGCCCCGTTTCATATTTAGAGAAGAAGGCAATTGAAAGCCCTTGAATGTGCTCAAAAAGATCATCACGCATTTTCTGAATAGCGCGTTGACCCGCCTCCGCCATCAAGAAGATCTGGAAGCGGAAGCCAATAGCACCAAACAACTGAATCACGATATAGAAACCGACACCCATCGAAACCAGTGTCAAATCTACATTGCGTGCGTTCTGAACAATTTCGTAACCGACAACTTGCTGATCAATTACACTTGAGAAGGCAGATGCTGGCGTTGCATTGCCCTGTTGAATACCTTCATCGACCACAAATCCAATAATTGGTGGTCCAATAACCTGCGCGAATACAGTAAACAATGATGCAATCAGCGCGAGATAGATTTTGGTTTTTTCTGGACTCAAATAGCTCCAGAAGCGCATAGTTAGCTCCAGGTCGAACGAACTATATTTCTCGTCGTCATCTTTTAAATAATCGTCTGACATGATTTCCCTTACTAGTCCCCACTTGACTCTTGCATCACAGCACGAAATTCTTCGGTAGCACGCTTATCATATTTTTGACGGTCTGGTCGCTTCAATTGTCCTGCGGCTTCTAATTCTTCGCGGACACGTTCTTGATCTGCTAGTTGCAAGCGGTAAATCTCTGCATAGTGCTTGTTAGCCTCTAGCAAGGCATCATGCGTACCGCGTTCAACAACACGACCATCCTTCAATACAAGGATCAAATCCGCATTCTGTACACTATTCAGGCGTTGAGCAATAATCAGCGTTGTACGCCCTTCCATCAGTTGATCCAGCGCCTGGCGAATCTCAAATTCAGTCTTCGTATCAACACTGCTTGTTGAATCATCAAGAATCATGATACGAGGATCAATCAAGATTGCCCGTGCGATTGCGACACGTTGACGTTGTCCACCGGATAGCGTTACACCACGCTCGCCAACTACTGTGTCATAGCCTTCAGAAAATTCTGTAATAAAGTCATGGGCATTAGCCGCTTTTGCCGCCGCGAATACTTCCTCGTCAGAGGCATCCGGTTTACCATAAGCGATGTTCTCACGGATGGTGGCAGAAAACAGCAAAGACTTCTGCAATACAATGCCAATACGATCTCGTAGACTACTCACTTCCATATCACGAATGTCAACGTCATCCACCGAAATTCGACCATCCGTTACATCATAAAAACGTGGAATCAGATTAACAAGCGAGCTTTTCCCTGCACCTGTTGGTCCTAATAAGGCGACAATCTGACCGGGTTTCGCCTCGAAGTTAATATCATGAAGCACAACGGTAGAGGCTTCATCGTAGGAGAATTTAACGTTCTCGAACTTAATATGCCCCTTCATGTGATCCATAACAACAGCTTCGGGTTTACTTTGAATTTCAACCGGCGCATCAAGAATTTCAAACACACGCTCTGCACTACTTATTGCCTGCGTAATAAGCAAAATCACGAAACCGAGGAAACGAATGGGTTGTGCGAGGATCAATACATAAGCATTGAAAGCCACAACCAGACCCACTGTAACACCGCCAATGTTGTTTTGTTCCATCACAGCCCCAAAAAACAACACAAGCGCTGTAGAGATTGCAATGAAAAATGAACTGATTGGTAAATAGTTACCCCAGCGTTTTATTAGAGCCAGTTGCTCAATATACAGTTTCTCGTTGTTATCATTAAACTTCTTAATCTCATAATCTTCACGCGCAAATGCACGGACGACTTCTGCCCCAACCGCATTTTCTTGAATATGATTACCAAGACTTTGCATGCGTTCCATGATCCCTTTCCAACGGGGACCCACAGAAAGCGCAAAATTTCGTGAAATAAACGCTAATGGAATCAATGGCAATAGCGCAATAATGCCAAGGATCGGGCTACTTACGAACATGATGATTGTGATGCCCAAAAACAGCAATAATGTGACCACGCCATCAATTAGCGCAAACGAGAAATACCGTTGCATTTCATTGACATCGCTAATAGACCGTGTAATGAGCGTCCCAACATTCGCGTTATCATGATAACGAAATGATAAGGCTTGCACCTTCTCATAGACTTCGCTACGAATGTCATATGCAATATAATGAGACATTCGCTCGCCAAAATACCGATATAGAAATCCGGTAATACCCCGGAACAAACCAAGACCAACAATCAGCAAACCAGCGGCAAGCATGTAACTGCTCTCACCCCGTGCAATGCCAATATCGATCACGTCACCTAGAATACGCGGGATTAACACCTGTAAAATCGTACTACCAATTACCCCAGTAAAGGCAACCACCGCCCACCATTTGTATGGTGTGACATATCCCATCATGCGTTTCCAGATTTCGAAAGTGCTCATACATACTCCTGTTTTCAGCACCGACAGTTCAACATACTCTTATTATGAGCAAAAGCAATAAATTTATTGTAAGCCCCAATGGGGGGAATTTGCCAAAATAACGGGGAAATAATTTAAATAATTTTAAAGACCTTTATAATGATACACTAGCCACTTCATAATAATAAGACCAATAAAAGTCAATTGGACTCAAATAACCCGTACTAAACCGTACAGGCTATTCAATATCTTGGTAATGCGGGTAAAATCTAAGCAAACACTCAGTTAATGTCGCACATCATAATGGCAAAACATGCTTCAATTGATTGATCACTTTACCGGTAAATCCTTCAAACATTTCATCAATGACAATTTGTGCAACTGCTTTGTACACCATCTCAGAATATGTCGGGTAGGCATGCATTGTGTTGATCAAACTACGTAACCCAATGTTATGTTCCAATGCCATCGTAAACTCTTGCAACATCTCGCCAGCGCGATTTGCCACAATCGTCACACCTAGGAGCTTATCACTCCCTTTATAGATAATTTTGATGAAGCCTTCTGTATCATCCTCACATACCGCACGGTCACCATTTTTTAAGCTAAAGAAATAGGCTTTTGCATTATCACCAAATTCTTCTTTTGCCTGTGCCTCGCTTAAACCAACGTGTGCAACTTCTGGTTCTGTAAACGTAACCCAGGGCAGTGTCTTCTCATTAATGCCAGCACTGTTAATCGGTAGCAAAGCATTTCTCGCGGCAATTGACCCTTGAGTGGAAGAATTATGTGTAAATTGTGCTCCGCCAATGCAATCGCCCACAGCATAAATATTTGATACATTGGTACGCAGATACTTATCTACTTTAATGCCTTTTTCATCGTAGTTTACCCCTGCTTTCTCAAGATCAAGAGTATCTACGTTTGGGGCGCGTCCGGTGACAACAAGTAACACATCTCCTGTGACTATTTCACCATTACGTGCAGTAACCGAAATAACATCACCGGACTGACTCACTGAGCTTACAAGGCTCTGTACAAAGCGAACACCTTCACGCTCAAAAACACCAGCCATCACACGAGCAACTTCTGGTTCATCGCGCACTAACACATTCTCATCAATTACGGTGACTTGCATTCCCAAGCGTCGATGTGCCTGTGCCATTTCCATGCCGATAGGACCTGCCCCAATGACTATAAGGTGCTCTCCGACTACTTCCGGGTCAAAGATAGTGCGGTATGTATGGTAGTTCACATCTGATAAACCTGAAATAGGTGGGATCATAGCTCGTGCACCGGTAGCAATGATAATACGTTTTCCGATTAATTCACGCTCATTAACAACAACGGTCTTTTCATCTTTAAAGGTTGCTGTTCCAGTAATCACCTCAACATTGTAATCCTCAGAAAACACTTCAGGGGTTTCGTGCTGATATATTTCTTGCACAATCTCTTGTACATGACGCTTTACCTGCCCAATATCGACCTTCACATCGCTTACGTGTACACCATATTTCGCGCTTGAACGGGAGGCATGAGCATCTCGCGCAATTTTGAGTAATGATTTACTCGGCACACACCCGTGATGAGTACAATCCCCGCCAAGTAATTCGCGCTCAATCAACGCTACTTTTAATCCCACACGCCCACCAAAGCCAGATGCCACCAATCCGCCAGCACCAGCGCCAATGACTATAAGATCATACGTATCACTCATGACAAAACCTTTTCCATACGATTAGTATGATTATTTAAGTTATCTTGCTCGCCAACATGCACTTCTTGAGGCATTTTCTCAACCGATTTTTCATTATCTTGATCTGATTCAGAATCAGATTTTGCCCGCAAAAGTCGCGAAGCGCCCATACTGACGATGAAAATCACAGCTGAAATTAACAAAATTGCGGGATCAAAGCTCAAAGAATTTTCAGTAAGATCTCCCTCAACCGATGCTCCCAGCGCAACATATGCAAATGTACCACCCAGGTTGCCAAGCGTAGTTGCAATGATGAATGGCGCAAACCTAATTTTGAGACTGCCTGCTAGGATACTTACTGCGTCATAGGGCAGGTAAAGCAATCGCATTGTTAATATGGTACGGAACGGATTTTGTTGGATAAGCTGGATGAACTTCTGTAATCGGGAAAAGTCTTTTTGCTGAACAGGCACTGATTCTTCCGCATTAGATGCCCAACGTCCCACACCATAAGGCAATACACAGGATAATGTGCCAGCAATCATACCGTACAAAAAGCCCAGACCCAGACCAAAAACCGTCCCTGCTAAAGCGGTCATCAAACTAGCAGGCAACAGCAAAATTGGTCTTAACAAATATGCCAGAATATAAATCAACGGTCCGTACCATGTGCCCGTTAATAATTCACGTAAATCTGCAACAAGATCACCAACTGCCAATCCATTCGCAAGCATATATTGTCGGGCGAGCAAAAACGCACCGCCCCACACCACAAAAGCGATCAACGGTTTGCGGTACCGTTGCGCCCACATTCTCAACTTATTCATAATCATTCTCAATGATTCTTTTCATTCACCCTATAAATTATTATCATGATGAGTTGTGTCTAATCCCTTACACAACTATCAACTTATTTCGGTAATTAAGGCAGATTATCGTGAGGCAGACATGATGACGAGTTGAACACTTAAACAGAAAGCTCAAGATAAATGAAGTTTGTAATTCATATCATCATGCAATTCAATTGAATATTGGTTGAATCATGTAATTGTAGCGACTTTTATTTGTGACATTCTTCTCAATTTAGCAATTTCAGTGAAGATTTAATGAAAAAGTTGATATGCATCCGGTGATATGTTAAAAACCAATGTGCTGTTTACTTAAAGCATCTGTAATCTCATATATTTAATAAGGAGCAACGTATGAAAAATCGTGTATCGTTTCTAATGGTCATCGTGATGGCGCTTTTTGCTGTCTCTGTTGGCGTAGCAACTGCACAAGATGATGGCGGCATTGTTGGTGCCATCCAAGAACGTGGCGTACTCAATTGCGGTGTTAGTGGTGGTCTTCCTGGTTTCTCACAGGTTAACCCTGACACTGGCTTGATGGAAGGTCTTGACGCAGACTACTGCCGTGGTCTTGCAGTCGCAATCCTTGGTGGTCCCTTCTCAGAAGATATGGTTAACTTTGTAGAATTAACATCCGATGTACGCTTCACCGCGTTACAGGCTGGCGAAGTTGATGTTCTGCATCGTAACACCACCTGGACACTCACCCGTGACATCACTCTTGGTTCAGACTTCGGTCCAACCACATTCTATGATGGTCAGGGTCTACTGGTTCGTATCGAAGACGGCTACATGGGTCTTGGCGATATGGAAGGCGCAACATTCTGTTCCACCAGTGGTACAACCACCGAAAAGAACATCACTGATGCTTATCGCGCACTGTTTGGTGGCGATCCGGTTCTTGTACTTGCCGCCGGTCCACAAGAAAACCTTGCTGACTTTGAAGCTGGTACCTGTGACGTGTTGACCTCTGACAAGAGCCAACTCTCTGGTCTGCGTTCAGTATCTTCTGATCCGAGTGCCCTCGAAGTTCTTGGCGACACACTGTCCAAAGAACCACTTGGCCCGATGTACCTCGAAGATGACAGCGCATTTGGCGACATCGTCAACTGGGCAGTTTATGCAACCTTCCAGGCAGAAGAATATGGTATCACTAGCGAAAACATCGGCGATTTCATGGGTAGCGATGATGTAAACATCCAGCGCTTCCTCGGTGAAACCGAAGATGGTTATGGTGACGCGCTCGGCATTTCTAATAGCTTTGCCGCAGACATCATCATGGCAACCGGTAACTACGCAGAAATCTATGATCGCAATGTTGCACCAATCGGTATTTCACGCGCTGGTTCCGCAAATGACCTGTGGACACGTGGCGGTTTGCTTTACTCACCGGCATGGCGCTAATCCATTAGGGTAAGTTTTTAGAGTCAATTATCTGCCCCAACCATGCGTAATGGCTGGGGCAGATTTTGTAATCATCAAGCAAGGGGAAATCCATGGCTGTTGCAGACGATTTGGGCGATAGCAGACCACCGCCCACACAACGAAGACGTTTCCAGCTCACGACACCGGGTATTTTGTGGTACCGTGACATTCGAGTTATCCGCATTATTATGCAACTTGCCTTTGCATTTGTTTTTATCGGCGGATTAGGGTTTGCATTTTATAGTTTGGTTGGCAATCTAGAACAATCAAACCTCACGATTGATTTCGCCGTCTATCGTGCACCGTTTACCGTAGCGGTTTTTGAAGGTCCCTCGTTAACGAACGATTGGCCCTGGTTGCAGGGTAACAATGATACGGAAATTCAACTTATTTATATTGCCATCCTCGCCGGCTTATTTGGATGGACAGGCTATTCACTTTACAAAGTGAACAAAACTGGTGAAATCCCATTTACCCAGATCACCATATTAATTGCACTTATTGCGCTTGTGGTTCTTGCACCACCAAACGAGACTCCACAAATTTTCCGTGATCATTTATTTGGTGGCAGTATGATGCGGGCATTCTTCACTGGTATGGCGAATACGCTGAAAGTTGTCGTTGCTTCGCTAGTCGCCTGCACGATTCTAGGTATTCTTGCCGGGATCGGCTTGCTTTCGAGCAACTTTTTGGTACGCGGGGTTTCAAAAGTCTATGTAGAAATCTTCCGCAATACGCCATTGCTCATCCAGTTACTTTTCATTTATCGCACAATGACACTGCTGTTACCACGTCCACGCAGTTCCATTTGTAATTTGGAAGGTTGTACGGGCAATAATCTATTTGCTCTGAATGCGCGTGGATTGTACATTGTTCATCCCAAAGTGACCGATACCACCATCATTTTCTGGATTGCAGTTTTTATTGCACTTGGCATCGCATGGTATGTCCGTCGCATCCGTGTACGGCATCAAGAATTAACGGGTGAACCAGCACGTATCTTCACATTTACTGCCCCTGCATTAATCCTAATTCCTATCAGTGGTTGGATCATTGCCTCACTACTAAATGATGGCAATTTACTCAGCGGCGTTTTTGTCAATGATTATCCGGTGCTACCGGGTGGACCGAATATCGCTGGCGGGTATCAAATTACAACGGCATTTACCGCGCTATTTTTGGGTTTAACGTTATATACGGCGGCATTCATTGCAGAGATTGTGCGGGCAGGTATTCAATCCGTTCCTTATGGTCAGATCGAAGCGGCGCGTGCACAGGGGTTAAAGGGTTCACAGGTTCTCAACCTTGTTATCCTACCGCAAGCACTCCGATTGATTATTCCACCATTGGGCAATCAGTATGTCAACTTAGGTAAGAATTCAAGTTTGGCGATTGCGGTAACCTACTTTGACGTTTTTCGGATCGCACAACTTGCCAATAATGAAAGTGGACAGGCAGTCCCATTCTTCGCAGGGTTAATGGTGTTGTATTTAATGCTCAGTCTAGTTCTCTCTGCACTGACAAATTTAGTTAATCGAGCCACACAGGTGAAGTCACGATGAGCGATCAACCAATGAACGAGCAATACTACGTCGCACCATCTGAAGCACCACCTTCTCGTCGTCCACCGGCTACAGCAGTCGGTATCATTGGATGGATTCGAGAAAATCTGTTCAACAGCATTGGTGATGCGGTTAACACCATCATCACAATAGTGCTTGTTTCAGTCGTGTTATGGACGTTTCTCAGTTGGGCGATGCTAGAGGCACAATGGGAAGTCGCCTTCCTCAACATTCAAACACTAATGGCGGGTCAACAATTCCCATCAAGCGAGATCTGGCGCATCGAAGTCATCGCCTTAATGATCGTTTTCTTAAGTCTACTCTCCGTCGGGGTTTGGGGTAGGATCAATCGAGGTCTTGTAATCACAGTCACAATCATCGGCGCGATCATGATCTTTGTGCCCATAGTCACCCAGTCTGTTGAGGAACCCAATATACACACCTATGTCACCGAAGATTATTCCATCAGGCAGGTCAATTTCATCGCTGAAGAAGGTCAAGAGATTACGTTTATCCTTGATCCGTTGACCGAATTACGTGATTTTGAGATTGAAAATCTTGATGGGTATGTCGAAAACGATAATCAGCAAGCTAATACCGCGTTTGACGCATATAATGCCACTTCAACCTCTATCAATCGCGGTGACCGTGATCCCGCAGACTATAATTTGAATGTTGCTATTCAAGTATGGGATGGCGACGGACTAGTTATCGCAGAATCCGAGTTTTCTGAAGGCACCACTGACCCGATTGAACTTGAGTTTACAGCACCCTACTCCGGTTGGTTCACTTACACGTCAGTGTTCCCTGAACTTGCTGAAGGCGAAGAAGCACCGGATTATCTCGGTGCGGCATGGCTCATCGCGCAAGATTTGGAAGTTTATCGTAGTACGCGCGGCGCCCAAGAAGATCGCCTTGAATCGTATGGACCACCACCTGAGTTAGATTGTGCGGGTTGTGGCACAGCAGTGAATCGTACAGATATGCGCTTCGAGGGTACACGCACGGTTGCCCAATGGTTTAGCTTGCAGTTTTCACCATTTTTGCTCGAAATCCGTGGCTTCTCCCTTAACGTATTGATTGTCGGCGCAATTGCCTATCTGCTTGGTTACGCGTCCATCAGCTTTGGTTTACCCGAAACCCCTGCACTCAAATATTTTGAACAAATTCTGCTAAGTTTTGCCGCATTGTGGTTTGTAGGGTGGATTGGAGTGCAAATCGCAAGCGCCGCGAATCCAAGCGATACAATGAATGCGATACGCTTCTTTGTTGTTGCGTCGTTTATTGTCACGATTTTACTCTACTCGCTTATACAATTATCCAAAGAAAGCGCACAGAGTACGTCTCAAGCGATGACGTTGCTCTGGATCGTCTCAGTTCCAGTGGTTATCACTTTGCTCACGGGCTTCGCCTCTGCCGCAGAGGGAGCGCCGCTACCCGCCATTGATACAGGTGTGCTGGGCGGTTTAACCATGACGTTATTACTGTCTGCGGTAGCCATTATTGCATCATTCCCACTAGGGATGATTCTGGCACTTGGTAGACAGAGTGAATTACCGGTCATTAGCTTACTGTGTACCGTCTTTATTGAAGTGTTACGCGGTGTGCCCTTAATCACCCTACTCTTCATGGGACGTTTTATCATCCCTTTCTTCGGTTTTGGTTTAGGCGATGTTGACCTTGTGATTCGCATCATGGTTGTGTTGACACTCTTCACCTCAGCATATATGGCAGAAGTCATCCGTGGTGGTCTACAGATCGTCGCAAAAGGACAGTTAGAAGCGTCTTATGCGCTCGGTTTGAACGGTTTCTGGACAACTGTCCTGATCGTACTTCCTCAGGCACTACGCGCTGTCATCCCGGCGATGATGGGTCAGGCAGTGAGTTTGTTTAAAGACACATCACTGGTTTATATCGTCGGTGTGTTTGAAGTTTTGGGGACGATGAACCAAATTTTAGGCGATAGTCAAACCGGCTTCATCGCATTCCCGCGTGAAGGGTATCTCTTCGTCGGGATTATCTACTTTGTCTTTAGTTACATCATGGCAGACGTAAGCCGCAGAATCGAACGTACAGGTTCGGGTGCGGTCAGACGCGACACTATCTAGTTGAAGGATTAGAAGACTTATGGCACAAGAACATGTTGCAGAACAAGCAGAAACGCGTATCGGCTCCAACGACATTATTGAATGTGTTGATGTCAACAAATGGTACGGCGAGTTTCACGTTTTGAAAGATATTGACCTTACCGTTAAAGAACGAGAGGTAGTGGTTGTAATCGGCCCATCCGGTTCCGGTAAATCGACATTGATCCGTTGTATGAACCGCCTTGAAGAACATCAAGAAGGTCAAATTATCATTGATGGTATCGAGCTTAGTAATGATGTGAGCAATATCAGTGCTATTCGACGCGAGATCGGGATGGTATTCCAGCAATTTAATCTATTCCCACATTTAACAGTGCTTCAAAATGTTACGCTTGCTCAACGCTATGTACGTCGTCGCGGGCGAGCCGATGCAGAGAAAGTCGCCCTTGACCTACTGACCCGCGTCGGCATTGAAGAACAAGCAGGGAAATACCCCGGACAGCTATCCGGTGGTCAGCAACAACGTGTAGCAATTGCCCGTGCACTGGCGATGGATCCTAAAATTATGCTCTTTGATGAGCCAACTTCTGCGCTTGATCCTGAAATGATTAAAGAAGTCTTAGATGTCATGAAGGAACTTGCACGTAGTGGTATGACCATGGTTGTTGTCACCCACGAGATGGGTTTCGCCCGTGAAGTTGCGGATCGCGTCATCTTTATGGATGGTGGACGCGTGGTTGAAATCGGTACGCCGGAGCACTTCTTTGAAGCACCAAGTCACGATCGTACCAAACTTTTCCTCTCACAAATTCTGTAATATCAATTCGGGGATGGTGAAACTTTTCTAGCCATCCCCTTTTATGATTACTCCAATAAACTAGCCGCCGCCGCATCCACCATCCAGATCAATTCACCATATTCTGGCGTAATCAACTGCGCTGGATAGGTTTGTGGATTATGCTCACCCTGCAACACTTGTTTGAGTGATTGCGCTTTGTTCGCTCCGCCCACAAGAAACAACACCTTTGACGCGTTGTTAATGACACGGGTCGTTATTGTAATGCGCCATGTTTCTAACTTAGGCACATAATTTGCCGTACAGCGATGATTTTGCTCATTGAGTGCCGTTGTATGTGGGAAAAGCGATGCAGTGTGCCCATCATCCCCCATGCCAAGCAAAATCAGATCAAACCGCGAGTCTGGTGGATTAAAGTGCGCTTTTAACAACTTACCATAAGCTGTTGCCGCTACTTCGGGATTATCCTCACTTTTCATCCGGTGAATTTGTGATGCTGGGATTGGTACATGATCAAGTAAGGTTTCTTTCGCCATAAAATAGTTACTATCTGGATGATCTGGCGGTACACTACGCTCATCTCCCCAGTAGACATGCACTTTGTCCCACTCAACCTGATTGACTAAAGGCTCAGTAGAAAGCATTCGGTGCATCTTTCGGGGCGTAGACCCGCCAGATAAAGCGACAGTGAACTTTCCATGATTTGCAATCGCCGACTTAGCGGTGGCAACAAAGGCTTCTGCGCCTGCCAGTGCGAGTGCATCACCATCTGTTACCCGTAAGATTTCAGTCATCGCAATGCTCGCACCCAAGATACCATGTATCACCTTCAATATCTAACAAGCTATCGGCTTCCACAGGTCCCCATGTTCCAGGTGAATAAGTTACCACCGGCAATGCATGACTGCTATCTTTCCAGCCATCAATGATGCTATCAATCAATCGCCATGAGGCTTCGATCTCGTCTTCGCGAGCGAATAATCCTGCATCCCCTAATAACGCATCGAGAATAAGGCGCTCATAGGCTTCTGGAATCGGACTCTCCCCAAAAGACGTGTCATAATGAAATTCCATTTCAACCGCACGCCCCTCTCTGCTATCCGGCAGTTTTGCATCAAAGCGCAGATGAATGCCCTCGTCAGGTTGAATACAAATAGACAGCGAATTAGGAATTTGCTGATCACGATATTCAATCGGGAATAATTGCATAGGTGGACTCTTAAATTGAATGACAATCTCACTTATCTTCTTCTTGAGTGCTTTACCTGAACGTAGATAGAAGGGCACACCTTGCCAACGCCAATTATCAATATAGAGCTTGAGGGCGGCATATGTTGGCGTGTCAGACCCGTCTTCAACACCGTCTAATT
Organism: Anaerolineae bacterium; assembly: GCA_034435575.1. GTDB lineage: Bacteria > Chloroflexota > Anaerolineae > Aggregatilineales > Phototrophicaceae > JAVJSU01. The sequence goes on along the minus strand of DAOTXB010000408.1, from coordinate 19,146 downwards.
CTTTATACCCTGTGTATTGCGCGCGCACCGTCTCGCTCAATTTTATAGGTCGGATCGCATTGAGCACTTTTGCTTTCTCATCACGGAGATCATCCGCTTTTAATGAGATAGGCGGTTCCATCCCGGTAAGGCTGAGTAATTGCATCAAGTGATTCTGGAACATATCGCGCATGACACCGGAGCCATCGTAGTAACCAGCGCGCCGACCAACATCAACGGTTTCTGCGACGGTTATCTGCACATTTTTGATAAAATTACGATTCCAGAATGGTTCAAAGAACGCATTCGCAAAACGGAAAAACAGAATGTTCTGTGCGGTTTCCTTGCCTAAGTAGTGATCAATCCGATAAACACGCGATTCATCGAATACGGAATGGACAATAGCATTGAGTTTGTTTGCGGTTTTCAAATCATACCCGAACGGCTTTTCAATCACGATCCGTCGCCAACCCTTTTCCTCATTTGCCATGTCCGTTGCACTGAGGTTCTCAAGAATAGGCTCATATAGAGACGGCGCGGTAGAGAGATAATAAAGCCGATTCGAGCTTTTCTTCTCCCATTTGTGGATAAAAGCATTCAGTTCACGGTAATCATCTTCATCAGTCGCATTACCGGGCAAGTACCATATGTGTTCAGCAAATTGTGACCATTTTTCATCATCATAGCTAGTAGCACTATGTTCACGTACTCCGTCCACAACCTTCTCCCGAAATTCATCATGCTTAAATTTCGAGCGCGACACACCGATAATATTGAAGGAATCTGGTAAACGTTTTTTAAGGTACAGGTTATAAAGTGCAGGGATCAGTTTGCGCTGTGTAAGATCACCCGATGCCCCGAAGATGACAATAGTTACAGGATCACATTGTTCTTGTTGTTCTGAAATCAATTTATTTACTCCGCAGACTTTACAGCATGACCACCAAATTGGTTACGCATTGCCGCCAATAATTTATCAGAATAGGCATCTTCACGACGACTATAGAAACGTGCCATCAATGACATCATAATCACCGGTGCGGGGACATCCTGATCTATCGCCTCGAAGATTGTCCAACGTCCTTCACCGGAGTCACTGACCCACCCACGAATATCAGAAAGTTCCTGATCATCTTTAAGCGCATTCGCTGTTAGATCGAGCAACCATGAACGAATCACGCTCCCAAAGCGCCATATTTCTGCAATCTGGTGTAGATCAAGCCCAAATTCTTCTTTCGCTTTCATGATATCGAATCCTTCAGCATAGGCTTGCATCATGCCATACTCGATGCCATTATGCACCATCTTTACAAAGTGCCCTGAACCAGTAGGTCCAACATGCCCCCACCCTTTGTCGGACGCTGGCGCAAGCGTTTCTAATACTGTGCGAATGTGATCTACAGCTTGCTCATCGCCCCCAACCATCATGCTATAACCTTCGGTCAACCCCCACACACCACCACTAGTACCCACATCTACAAAGTGAATACCCGCTTCTTTTAATGAGTCATTGTGACGCAGTGTTTCTTTATAATTGCTGTTTCCACCATCAATCACAATATCACCCTCATCAAGCAACGATTTAAGTGAATCCAGCGTGCTATCAGTTGGCTTACCGGAAGGCACCATCACCCAGATAGCGCGGGGAGCTTCTAAGTGGTCTACTAGCGCTTCCAAACTGTCTGCACCAGTAGCCCCATCTTTTTCAGCCTCTTTAATAGCCTCTTCATTGAGGTCTGTCACTACAAGCTCATGACCGTTTTCAAGTAAGCGCTTGGTCATATTTGCGCCCATTTTGCCCAGACCAACCATACCTAATTTCATGATTCTCTCCTTTATGATGAATGATGATTGATAAAAATAATGCATTCCTTACGGTTTAGCCTTTTCCGGCTAAGATCAGACGAAGAGTTGAATACTTGTGTGTTCGAGAGGCGGGTTAAGTGTAGCAATCAGCAAGACTAAAATGTCGTGGCAGTATACTGACAAGAGTTTCAGGTTTATAGATAGCTAACGATCTCATTTGTCGTCGGCGATATAAGCCCTAGAAATTCTACATCATGCTCTGTGCTGGAAAGACTGACCCTTACCCGCTTCACGATGTCATCAGTGCGCCAGATTAATCTGCTTCAAAATCAATGTTACTGTGTGTACCATCACAAAATGGCTTATTGCTGGAATGACCGCATCGGCACAGCGCGGCTTTGTTACCAATATGCACACTTTGCCCCTGTGCATCGACAATCTCGAACTCACCGCGCAATAACAATGGTCCATTTTTTGCAGTATCAATATGTAATTTGGAATCACCTGATGTATTCGGGTCAGAATCAGGTTTTTCATCAGGAGTCGCAGAATCTTTAAAGCCCGCCTCAATATGGCTATTATCACAGAATGGTTTGTGCTCAGAGGCACCACAACGACACAATGCGATACGTGTATCTTCGACCACTGTTTCTTTGTTTGAATTCATGACTTCAACATCACCACGAATGTACAATGGTCCATCAATGACCAGTCGAATCATGTTTTCTTCAGGGGCTTGTTCCTCTAATCCACCATCTTTACGATCATAATGTAAAGCACCTGTCGGGCAAAGCAAAATGGTTTCCGCAAGATCATCTGCACTAGCATTATCAGGTTGAATCCAGGGGCGTTTATCCACATCAAAAACAGCCGATAAACGGTTCACGCATTCTTTTGCGTGAATACAGCGCTTCAGATCATAGGTAACACCAATGTCTTGTCCTTCATATGTACGTGGTTTTCCTGCCATTAGATACCATTACTCCTATTTTATTTTGTCTAAACATATTGACTATACCGTTACTAGGATATATCTTGCCACAAACATTGCACTATTTATCTCGCGTGATGGCAAAGCCGTTCATAAACTGTTTTTGCAATGTGATAAACAAGATCAATGGCGGGATCGACGCAAGCACACCGGCTGTCATCAACAAACCGAAATCGACCTGACTGCCGGTAGCATTTACGGCTTGACGCACACCCACCTGAATGATTTGGTCAGATTGATCTGAGATAACCAAACGGGGCCACAAATACTGATTCCACATCGCAATAAACTGAATCATGGCATGAGCACCGATCACATTCCATGACATTGGGATGAGCACCGACACCAAAAATCGTAGTGGCGTCGCACCATCAATCTGAGAGGCTTCTACGAGTTCTTTCGGGATATTGCTAAAATGTTGGCGGAACAAAAATGCACCGACAGCAGTCGCCAAAAATGGCATGGTCAGTGCCAAACGTGGGTTTGTTTGTATCCACTCTAGCTCGGCAACAAGACGGAACAATGGGAACAGAATAATCTCTGTTGGCATCAACAACGTCAGCAATACCACAAAGAACAGCACCCATTTCCCCGGAAAGCGAAAGAAAACAAACGCCAACCCCGCCAACATTGCCAGCGCTGTTTTTACCGTCACCACAAGCAATGTCACAATCACTGTATTGGTTATCAATTGACCAAAATCTTGTTCATCAAACAAGGTACGTAAATTCTCAAGAAAATCATTCCCCGGTGGGAAGAGTTGAGGCGGCACAAAAAATGATTGCTCAACGGATAGTGTTGATACTTGCAAGGCATATAAAGCAGGTAATGCCACCAGCGTACATACAATAATCAAACTGATGTGTACGCCCCAACGCGTTTTGGTACGCTGTCTTGGAATAAAGTCGTCGCGTTGATCGTTAATTGTTTTGGGTTTGGTGATATTCATGTGTTACCCTTCTTAATCAGCGTAAGTTACGCGGGTTTCTAAATACCGGAACTGTAATATAGTTATTCCAGCGACCAGCATAAACAGTACGATTGATTGTGCCGCCGCACCGCCAATTTGTGCCCCGGATGCAAATGCGTCTTCATAGAGTTTATAAATCAGCACATCTGTCGCACCGCCATCCTGCCCCGCCAAACCTAATGGCGGTCCACCCTGCGTGAGCGTATCTACTGACCCATAAATGCCATAAAATGCGTAAGTCACGTTGGTAACCAGTAAGAAAAATGTGAAGGGTGATAACAACGGAAACGTGATACGGAAGAACCGTTGCACACGGTTCGCGCCGTCAATCTCCGCCGCTTCAAGCAAGTCCTTAGGTACATTTTGTAAACCAGCAATATAAAACAGAATATTAAATCCAAGCGCGTTATACACTGATGCAAAAATGATTACCCAGGGTGCAAGAGAGGGGTCGGTAAACCAGTTGAGTGTTTCGCCTGTTAACTCGGAAAGTGCATAATTCACCAGCCCAACACGCCCCTGCCGGAACATGCCCAAAAAGATCACACCGACCACTACCGGAGAAAGCGCGTAGGGCCAAATCAATAACGTACGATAAATACTTGCGCCTTTGACCTTTTGCGACGCTAATAATGCGATGGATAATGCCAGCGCCATGCTAAATACAACAATTGCCGCCATAAGTACCAGAGTGACGATAAAGCTATTCTGATAAACGCTATCATTCGCAATACTAATGTAGTTATCAAGGCATACGAAACGCTCTTGACGAAAACGCTGTGCATTTAATGATAATGTCGCAACTTGCATCGCCGGATAATATAGAAAAACTGCGAGGCTGATTAACGTTGGGAAAAGAAATGAAAATGGTAGTGCCCACCCACGAAAGAAGCCAGAAGTACCCAGATTACGCGGAGCACTGCGACGTAACATCCATGTCCATAGCGGTATCAATACGACGCTAGCACTTACAATCGTAACAATATTACCAATTTGACGGGGTACGGATTCAGCATCAGGTAAAAAAGTGCAGTGTTGCATTGGATAGGCGAAAACCTGTGAGCCGATTGCACCTGCGATAGACCCAAAAGCTAATCCACGCCCCATAACCTTCACGGTATTTACTTCGGTTAACCGCTTAAGTGTCGCCACAGACAATAAACCGCGCATGTCATCTTGTAGAACAAAGGCTGAAATGATCGTAGCAAGTATAGTGATATACAGCGCATCCAGCACATTTGCGCCTGTCAGATAAGCGCCAAAACCGACTAAGACCCCTAAAGCAAGGGTTGAACGCTGGATTTGTATGCGTCCGACGATCTTGTTCGCATTGATAATAATCAGCACAGTGGCAATCGCACCAAACACGCCACCAATTAATAGCGAAGCAAGCAACGGTGAAGTTTGTAGTGTTGCGTAATAATCAACGATCTTCTGGAGTGATTGCGGGGTATAGATTACAGCATTAGCAAGGTATTCAACAAAGGTCAGTAGTCCGTCAAATTCAGTTAAAACAAACCAGCCTACAAAAGAGACAGAAATCAGCCCAATTACAATTCCCCACCAGTTATCAAAGCGTACATTGTCATCCATCGTAAACACCCTTTTTCATGACATTACACCCCGTCTCGATTTTTCTAAGCTAACATCCAACAATATCGTACATATTTATGCTATTGATTGTATCGCACCATGCGGTTTACTTCTGCATATTAAACAAAATGGGATGAGCCAATTGACCCATCCCATAGAAATATTGAATTTACCACACTTTACTCGAAGAAAGCGTTGTAGTCTTGCAAAACGGCATCTGCCAGTTCCGCCGCCGCAGATAAAACTTCTTGCGGATCAGATCCGTTGTCAACTACAGATTGGAACGCCGCAATGATGATGTCAGAAACTTCTTCACCCGGACCGATTACCGCACCTGCGGTAGCCACATTAGCGGTACTGTTTGCTTGTTGTTCGACTGCAATGAGAAAGTTGGGATTTTCATCGTAATAGCCCTGTTCAGTCAGTATCTCAATTGAACTCAGGCGATTTGGAATATAACCGGTACCTACATGCCATACAATATCATTGTCTACATTGGTAAGAAAGAAAATGAAATCAGTTGCGGCTTGCAGTTCTGCCTCGGTTTGATCTGCACTCAACCAAAGGCTAGCCCCGCCCACAGTCAGACCATTGGTCGCCTCTTCGTTGGGGCGTGGCAACGGTGCAACACCAAGCTCAAAACCCTGTGCCGCCGAAAAATTCTGAATTAGGGTCAAACCAGCAGTGCTGTTGAGCGTAATCGCAGTCTGCTGACTGAGGAATGATAGCCCCTCACCATTGTAATCTCCTGCGGTACCGCTGTACGTATAGTATCCGCTTTCAGCAAGGTCAGCCCACCATTCCATAATGAGAAGTAATTCTTCGCTCTCATCCCACAGCACTTCGGTTGCACGCGCTGAACGCCCATTATCATTATTGATTATCACGCCACCCTGCATCGCCACCCATTGCTCAACAAACCATGCTTCCATGGGCCAATTGATGCACCCTTCCAGCTCAAGCTCAGATGCCATAATAGCTTCACAAGCGGCGGTAATTTCAGCAAATGTGCTTGGTGCATCTTCAGGATCTAAGCCGGCGACTTCAAACATCGTTTTGTTGTAATACAGCAACGGATTTGATGAATTCCACGGAAGACTCCATATTTCATCATCGAGACTATAATACGCAAGAACCGCTGGAATAATATCATTAAGCGACTCTAATTGTTCTTCAGAAGATGAAGCGCTTACCGGAACAAAATAACCGGAATCAATCGCTTGCTGGGTTAAACCTTCTACGACTTGTACCACGTTGTAAGGTGTACCCTGATCTGCCGCGAGTAAGGCTTGATTAAACAATTCATCATAAAGCGGGTTCAGGGCAACCGGAGTCACCACAATACCCGGATTTTCCGCCATGAACGCATCTGCAATCTCTTGCACAATAAGCTGACGGTCATCATCAAAAATATGCACAAATGTAATTTCAACCGGATCTTCATCCTGTGCATAAACAGTAATCCCGAGCAAAAGGGATAAAATCAGCATCAAGGCAATAGAAGTAATAATTTTTTTCAATTTGGTTTCTCCTTATCGATTCGGTATAGCACGCAACAATAGCGCACCATAGCGAAAGTATCACGAATTTTGCATTAAATAGATGTTAACACTTGCATACTCTTCAAACAAAATGCTGTTTGCCCATAAATACAAAAAGAGACGATTTTTGGTAATCGCCTCTTAAACGTTGGCACCTAGAAGTTTATGTTTGACAGTATTTGTCGAACCACGCGATCATATGTGTTAGTCGGCTCACACGATGCTCCGGTTCACCACTACGTGAAAGTTCATGCCCATCACGCGGATACCTTAGCATCTCGACTGTACCACCACTGCGACGGACAAATGCAAATAATTGTTCTGCCTGTTCAATCGGCACACGATAATCGTTTTCCGCATGGATAAGTAGTAACGGGGTTTTCATCTTGTGGGCATATGCTAATGGCGAATGTTCCCAGAGCAATGCGTGATCTTCCCAGGGTTCTACATCATATTCGCCGGAGATTAGCGAAGGAATATCGCTCGTACCGTAAAAGCTCGACAAGTTATACACCCCACGCTGAGATACCGCCGAGATGAAGCGATCTGTATGTCCGATGATCCAAGCAGTCATGTAACCACCATATGATCCACCTGTAACCGCCATCCGATTTTCATCTACAAACCCTTTTTCCAACAGCGCATCCACACCGGCGATCACATCTTTATAGGCGACTTTACCCCATGCCCCATGTAAGGCTTTGCTAAATGCTTCGCCATAACCATCACTACCACGCGGGTTACAGTAAAATACGACATATCCACTTGCCGCATGTAATTGCCATTCGTGGAACATCGTCGGTTCACCTGGTCCCCACATTTGATGTGGTCCCCCGTGAATATTTAGCGCTAGGGGATAAGTTTTGCCCTCTTCATAATCTACAGGCAGGATATACCACCCCTGAACTTCATTACCATCGGGTGATGTATACACCATTTCATGATGTTCCTGAACCATAATTTCATCAATAAAATCTTGATTGAAGAACGTCAGACGGTGATAATCGTCTGCCCCTGCTGGCAAATAATAGAGTTCAGTCGGACAGTTAAACGTACTTGCGGTAAACGCCACGCCACCGTCGTTATTTGTATCTACGTCAATGGTCTTAAAGTCGCCTTCTTGGAGTGAACGCATCTCACCAGAAGTCACATCCACATGGTGAATTGGGCCCGTGCCCCGTGCCCAACCGTTAAAGACAATTCCCTTACTGTCCTTCGCCCATGCCACGCTCAAGGCGCTTTGGTCCAATTCAAGATTAAGGTCACGTGCTTCACCACTACCGTCTGCCGGGGTTATGGCAAGCCGTGTGATATGTTCAGACATGCTATCACGACGCGGATAACGCACCAACGCTATCCATGCACCATCCGGCGATGGTAAAGGGGAGAAACTAGAATGTGCTGTATCTGTAAGTTGCTCATATGTCGCATCTGCCACAGATATACGGAAAATTGCAGATTGACGAAACGGTTCGTCAGCCGCAGGATCAATCGTACGATTGACATAAATATACGTACCATCCGGTGACCACTGTACCCCACCATGATTTGCATCAACATTGGTTAAACGACGTGGTTGAGTGTCATCCTTTGCTAGATCATCTTTTATAGATATTACGTAGACCTGTGCGTGACGATCACCCACGAAACGTGTTCCAGCACGATACGGAATCTGTCGCATCGGATAAGGGTCAAGCCGCTTTTTCTCATCATGATCATCACGCGCTTTTCGTTGTTGAATGTCCAATTCGTCTAACGGATAATCAGGGGTTTCACCAGAATCCTCACGCGCACGTTCAGCACTATTACTTGCAGAGGTGAATGCGATCTGATGACCGTCCGGTGACCATGAAAGTTCAGCAACACCTTTCGCCACTGCGGTTATGGCGCGTGCTTCTCCACCGGGAAAGCCAATTGGTAATGCGTAAATCTGTGGGCTATCCCCACGCGCAGAGATAAAGGCGAGGGTTTTGCCATCTGGTGACCAACGTGGTGAATAATCATTGTCGCTACGCGTGAGTTGTGTCGGCTCACCACCGGATGTGCTGACTAACCAGATATTGCGCTTATATTTATTCGAGAAGCGGTCTGCTTGAGCACGAACAAACACGATCCAACTCCCGTCAGGGCTAATACGGGGAGATTCAACAAGTGCATAATTGTAGAGATCGTCTACAGTTATCGAGCGTTTCTTGGTACTCAAAGCCTTATCCTCGTCCTTTAAAAATAATTTCAATGGAATAATTATACCGTAATACGAGCATACCGTTGTATACCAAATATAAACGCCCTAATCTATCAAGAGTAGAGCGTTCAAAATCAATCGTTATAGATTATGTGTTCAGCACACGAATTTATAGGCTTTCCCAGATCTCTTCCTCCGCCTGAGAAATCACGCGCTCCAATATATCCAGCGCTTGTTCCATTTCTTCTCGTTTCATAACCAGCGGTGGCGCAATGCGTAATGTGCTCGTACCACATCCAAGCGTCAACAAACCATTTAAAAAACTCTGATCAACCACATGGTTACGGAATTTCTTGATTGGTTGTCCGTGCTGTCCATGAAATTCCACGCCAATCATCAACCCTTTGCCTTCTATGCGACGGATTGATGGATGATCTTTTTGGAATGTGCTCATTCGGTCAATCACATAGTTCCCAAGTTCGGTAGCGTGCTCTAGCAAGCCTTCTTCCTCAATCACATCAAGCGTCGCACCGGCAACCGCACATGCCAGCGGATTACCGCCGAATGTACTGGCGTGTGCTCCGGGCACCCATTTACCCATAATTTCCCGGTTGGTCACAATTGCCCCGATGGGCACACCCGAGCCTAAGCCCTTTGCTAAACAAACGATGTCCGGCTTCACACCCCAGTGTTCAATGGCGAGCCACTTGCCAGTACGCCCGACACCGGATTGAATTTCATCTGCGATCATCAAAATACCATGCCGATCACAAAAGTCGCGCAATTTCGGGAAGAAATCATCTCGCGGGACAATGTAGCCACCTTCACCCTGAATCGGCTCAACCAAGATCGCCGCAACTTCATCAGCCGGTATCTTCTTTCCTAGAATGAAATATTCGATAAATTCAATCGGATCATAACTCGCGGCAGATGTTCCCTCTAAAGTTGACGCAAACTTACCCGGATACGGAATGTGTTCCACACCACCCGGAATAAAGGAGTAATCCGCACGTTGCGTAGGTTTGCTTGCAGTAACGGATAAGGCACCCATCGTGCGTCCGTGAAAACTACCATAAAATGCAATGACGTGATTACGCTTGGGTTTTTGATAGCGCGCCAACTTCAAGGCGGCTTCGATTGCCTCAGTGCCCGAATTGCCGAAATATGTCATGACATCCGACGGATCATCAGCGCCATTTATCTGAATCCGTTGTTGCAATTTTTCGGCAAGACTTAACTGTTCTGGGCAGAAAAAGTCCGTCGCACCAATATGAATATATTTCTCAGTTTGACGTTTAATCGCTTCGATAATTTTGGGATGACGATGCCCGGTAGAAAGTACGGCAATTCCAGCCGCTAAGTCAAGATATTGGTTACCATCCACGTCCCATACATGCGCGCCCTCACCTTTTTCCATCACAAACCCGTAGGAGCGCGTATAAGATGGCGAAAGCGTCTGCTCATCACGATCCACGAATTGACGTGATTTTTCGCTGGGTTCGCGGAAAATGTAATCTACCATTGTACTTAGTCCTTTAATAATAATAGCAATACAAATCTTTAGTATCGATGTCGAGTATAGGTGACGAAATTAGACATCGTCAAGCTGTGGAATATGTAATTAAGATGCTCAAGATAATCTCTCCCTAGAAACGATGAAACATAATTATTCAAAGAACAATTTAGCAAACGACAACCCTACGAATCGTGCTATACAGGCAAAAATTATTCTCCAGATAAGCTCAATATAGATTAAATTACGTCAAAACTGTAATCGATTACAGTTTTTACTTGCAAGCACTCATGCAACATGCTACACTCCCCTAATAGTATGGGCAAAGTTGGGTAATCATTCCCCTAACTATACTATTTTGCTTGTTAAGGACACGCAAACAGAAAGTTAATGGTGTTCTCAGCAAAAAATAACAACAATTTGGAGGTGCTACAGGTTCACATTTATCACAGTAGTTACAAACAAATCTTTCATTAACCGAATTAGGAGAACTAAATTATGCGTAAAGTTTTAACCCTTGCTATTGCTTTAGTTTTGTTGTCGATAGGTTTTGTCTCACCAGTTGGTGCACAAGATGATGCAGATATTGTCGTGCTACTTCCAGATAGTGCATCTTCCGCACGTTGGGAAAACGATGACCGCCGTTTCTTTGAAGCCGCGTTTGATGAAGCCGGTGTTTCTTACTCCATCGTCAACGCAGAAGGTGACCAACAAACACAGTTCACCCAGGCTGAACAAGCGATCACCAACGGCGCGCAAGTACTGTTACTCGTTAATCTGGACAGTGGTTCCGGTGCCGCGATTATCGGCTTGGCGCGTGATGCAGGTGTTGCTGTGATCGATTATGATCGTCTGACAATTGAAGGCGATGGCGCAGATTTCTATGTGAGCTTCGACAACGAAGCTGTAGGTCGCCTTCAGGGTGAAGGTCTTGTTGCCGCTGTCACAGCCGCACAAGAAGCCGGTGAAATTGATGAAACCCCACAGGTTGCCGTATTGAACGGTTCACCAACCGACAATAACGCAACATTATTCGCTAACGGCTACCGTTCAGTCATTGACCCGTTCTTTGAGAGTGGTGACTGGGAATTAGTTGCGGAACAATCTGTACCGGACTGGGACAACCAGCAAGCACTGCTCATCTTTGAACAGATGTTAATCGACAATGAAACCATCGAAGCCGCGATTGCCGCTAATGATGGATTAGCACAGGCTGTGATCTCTGCTACCCAGAATGCTGAAATGGACTTCATCCCCGTAACCGGACAAGATGCAACCGTCGGTGGTATTCAGAATGTTCTCGCAGGTCGCCAGAGCATGACCGTTTATAAAGCCATTCGTGCAGAAGCATCCGCCGCCGCAGAGCTAGCAATCGCCCTGTTGAACGGGGAAGACACCAGCGGTCTGGTCACAGGCGCAGTCAATAATGGTACCAACGACATCCCGTCAGTTCTGTTGACCCCTGTTTCAGTCACCAGCGCCAATGTCGGACCAACAGTTATTGCTGATGGCTTCCGCACATGGGATGAAATTTGTGTAGATGAATTTGCTGATTTCTGCCCCGGAAATATCGCAGAAGTCGCCAGTGGCAATGATGCCTTTACCACACTTGTAGCCGCCGCAGATGCCGCTGGTCTTGTAGAAACACTGATGGGCGAAGGTCCATACACCGTATTTGCACCGACCAATGACGCTTTTGCCGCCGCACTGGAATCAATGGGTATGACCGCAGAAGAACTGCTTGCGTCTGAAGACCTCGGCAGTATTCTGACTTACCATGTTGTACCGGCACAAGCCTATTCCACTAACCTGAGTGACGGCATGGTTGTAGACACTGTCAATGGTGGTTCACTGACCATCAATGTCAGCGAAGACGGCGTGACCGTAAATGGCGTGAACGTTGTTATCCCGGATGTAGCCGCAATCAATGGTGTCATCCACGTTATCGACGGCGTACTCTTACCAGAGTAAACTGACCATAACGACGTGTTAACTGGACTGGGCTACTATATCTTAGTAGCTCAGTCTTCTTGTATCTAATACGCAAATGAAATTATTTATATTGTGAAAGGCTTTGTTTTGTCTGGTTCATCCATCCTCCAATTAAAAGGCGTTTCAAAGCGTTTTGGTGCTGTACAAGCCCTGTACAATGTTGATTTTGAAGTAAAAACAGGGGAAATCATGGCACTGGTCGGCGATAACGGTGCTGGGAAATCTACATTAATCAAAGGTGTCGCAGGAATTTATCCCTTTGATGGTGGAGAAACCTACTTCAACGGGAAACGCGTGCATATTAATGGACCACGCGATATTGCTTCTTTAGGTATTGAGGTTGTTTATCAGGACCTTGCCCTTGCTGATAATCTTGATGTCGTCGCAAATATGTTTCTTGGACGAGAGCGTGTACAAACTGGATTTCGCTTAGACGAAGCCAGTATGGAAAAAGCCACCGTAGAAACATTAAATTCGCTCTCCGTAAGTACCCTACGCTCGGTACGACAACCAGTTGCGTCGCTTTCTGGTGGGCAAAGACAAGCGATTGCCGTTGCCAAAGCCGTCATGTGGAATTCCAAAGTGGTTATCCTCGATGAGCCAACAGCCGCATTAGGTGTGGCACAAACCCGACAAGTGCTTGACCTTGTCGGTCGTTTAGGTGAACAGGGTCTTGCCGTAATTTTAATTTCCCACAATCTGCACGATATTTTTGAAGTCGCAGACCGTATTACAGTGTTGCGCTTAGGGCAAAACGTCGGTGTCTTCAATACAGCAGATAGCTCACAAAAAGAAATTGTACATGCGATTACAGCTGGTGACTTAGCAACTGTACCGGGAATGGCTGGAGAAGAATGAGTTCAACATCACAACAAAGCACAGGAAACGCCCTTTTAGACGGACAACGCCAACAAAGCGTTAGTAGTTATTTACAGAGTTACGTACAACGGGTTCGCGCCGGGGATCTTGGATCGTTACCGATTATTATCGGTTTAATCGCCATCGCAATCATTTTTCAGTCACAAAATAGCAATTTCTTAACTGCACGAAATATTGTCAATCTTATTGTGCAAATGGCTGGAACAGCAACTATTGCATACGGGATCGTTTTTGTATTATTGCTCGGCGAGATTGATTTATCTGTCGGGTATGTCAGCGCGGTGGGTGGGGTCACAATGACCTTAATGCTTAAAGATGCCGAAGCCGCATGGTATATATCAATCTTTGTCGCATTGTTTGCCACGACGATTATCGGACTTGTGCAAGGCACGATTATCACTGTATTTCAGGTGCCTTCGCTAGTTGTCACACTAGCTGGATTCCTCGTGTGGAGCGGTGTCGTCCTGATTATGGTCGGTGGCGCGGGCACTGTCATCATTCAGGATGATGTCATTAACGATATTGCGAATTCTTTCTTACCCGATGTCTGGGGATGGATTGTAGGATTTGGTGCAGTGGCGTTTTATGCGGTCACTGAATTCCTCAGCCTACAAATACGTCAAAAAGAAGGGCTAGCAACCAAGCCCATAGCGATTATTTTAGGTCAAATTGCGTTTCTTGCTGTTCTGACCATTTTCATCGTGGCACTAGCAAATAGTGATCGTGGCGTGCCCGTTGTGGGTGTATTCTTGCTCGTTATGCTGACAATTTTGACCTATATTGCCGAAAAGACGCGTTTTGGGCGTTACGTTTATGCCGTTGGTGGCAATGAAGAAGCCGCACGACGCGCAGGCATTCCTGTTAATCAAATTAAAATTGCCGTGTTCGGCATCGCCGGATTTATGGCAGGTGTCGGCGGTATTATTCTTGCATCACGCCTGAGATCAGTTGCAACCGGCGCAGGGGGCGGTAACCTACTGCTCAATGTCATCGCCGCCGCTGTGATTGGCGGTACAAGCCTATTTGGTGGTGCTGGTAAAGTATCCAGCGCGATCCTAGGGGCATTGGTCATTATGGGTATCGAAAATGGCATGGGATTGCTGGACTTCAGCTCCGGTGAAAAGTTTATCATCACGGGCATTGTTTTGCTCATTGCTGTCATCGTAGACTCGTTCTCACGCCGTAGCCAGAAGCGTTCTGGTCTCGCATAAAATACACAAAACATCTGCATCTACAGTAGACACAAAAATGTTGAGGGACAGGCAATTGACCTGTCCTTTTTCATGAGAAAAATCGACTTATCTTAAACAGCGCGAAATAAGGATCACGCAGGGATGATCAGACTTTCCAAGTCACGCGGATAATATGTCATCATATACACACCATCTTGCGTTACCACTACTGTATCTGAATGGCGGAAACCACCCCATTTTGGTGAGTATAGACCAGGCTCTACGGTAAATACCATCCCCGGCAAAATCTTGGTGTCATCACCAATATCAAGAAAAGGTCCTTCATGATAACGAATCCCAACTGTATGCCCCACATGATGCTTCCAGTGATCCATGAGATCGTGTTCTTCATAATACGCTCGTACTGTCCGGTCAACCTCACTGCATAGAACCCCCGGCTTAATTGCGTCCAACGCCAAATCTTGCAAAGCGACCATATGATCAAAAAGGCGCTTCTGTTCATCATTTGGTTGCCCTATAAACATCGTCCGTTCCAATTCGCTTAAGTAGCCCCACACCGCAGAACCGGCACCAGTGACCAGAGTGTCCCCTGCGTGAAAAACAATGTTATTTCCATGAGAATGTGGCATTGAGCCATTGCGCCCAATTTGTCCACGATATGTGGCTAATGCGCCACTATAATATGGGGACTGCCCGCGATACACCGGTCCAATTGCGTCAAGCATTGCGCTTGTTGCTTCGTTACAAGCCCGTTGTGTGACTTCGGTTTCCGTCAGACCGGGACGTGTATAGCGCTGTAATAACGTGTGTGCCAGATTACCCCATACACAACTTTCTTGTATGAGGCGCAATTCAGCTTCGGATTTCACCATCATTTGATCTTCAACAAAAGCACGGGCGTTACTGACTTGCACACTCAACAATTCAGACAATGCGGGTCCACGATAACCAAATAGCCAGGGATACCCATCATGATCTGCCATAATTTCACCCTCAATGCCCATATCTTTGAGCATCTCAACAAGACCATGCATCGGATGGGGGTTATGTGGGTATTCAATATAATGATCGACACGGTTAACGACAGTCTGTGATTTAGCATGTTCAACTTCTAGACGCGGTACAAAAAGCCCCACATCGCCTTTGCTGTTCATCACAAATGCCATTGGACGCTCGGTTGGAATGAAGTAAAATCCAGAATAATAATAAATGTAATCAGGGTCAAACAGGACTACGCCATTTAACGCACCCTGTTGCACATGCCCGAGCAACAATTCACAACGATGTCGGTATTCGTCTGCGGAAATTTCTAGGGCATAATTACGTATCGGCATCAGTATCTCTCTCATCAATAGTTAAGTTCGATGGTTGATACTATAGTGTGACGCATTTCTTGTCGCAAGCAATTGGACTGTACCAGCAAAAGGAGTAATTTATGACTGTACAAATTGATGTATGGTCGGATTTTGTCTGACCATGGTGTTATCTCGTCGGCTCCAGTTTGGAGCGGCTCAAAGAAACTCATGATGTCAATATTATCTGGCATGCGTTTGAACTTCGTCCGAAAGGCTCACCACCAATTTCGCCGGAATATCGCGCACGTATTGAATCCATGCGTCCGCAATTTCGTAAAATGGCAAAAGAAAATTATGATGTGGAAATCAATTCAGGACCTTTCGGAATTGATAGCCGCCCGTCATTAATCGGTGAAAAATATGCAGAGGCACAAGGCGAAAAGCAGGCGAAAGCCTATCATGAGGGTGTTGCAGAAGCCTATTGGATCGAAGCGAAGGATATTAGCGACCTGAAGACACTAAAAGCCATTGCAGAATCGGCAGGCATGTCTGGCGAGGCGTTCGTAGAGGCGATCAAAGACCCACAATACGAAACGCAAGTCGATGCTGATGTTGAGATTGCACATCAATATGGCTTAAGTGGCGTGCCAGCATTGATATTTGACAACAAGTATCTGGTATCCGGCGCACAACCGTTGAATGTGCTCAAAGACGTTGTGGAAAAAGTGCAAGACGAAGCAAACGAACCATGATACAATCCATGCCTAAACGCGCGTATTGCAACGAAAGCTAAACTATCTATGGACGATCAAACGTTTAAATCTGCCCTGAGTCAATGGGTTGCAGGTGTGACAATTGTCACTGCTAAAGATGGTGAAACCGTAAAGGGCATGACCGTCAGCAGTTTTACCAGCGTGAGTGTCAACCCATACCTGATACTTATTGCAATCGACAAAAAAACTGGCACACATCCAATTATCGAGAAAAGCGGAGCATTCGCGGCAAATATCGTGCACACGGGACAAATCGAGTGGGCGATGCGTTTTGCGGGTATGATGCCCGAAATTACAGATCGATTTTTTGATATTACCTATACACAAGCCACTACTGGTTCACCAATTTTACCGGATGTTATCGGTTGGGTAGACTGCAAGCTCCACAGCGCGCATGAAGCCGGTGATCACACAATTTTCGTTGGCGAGGTTGTAGACGCGGCGGGTAATAGTGGCAACGCCCCATTGCTTTATCACAGTCGTCAATGGGGTGCATTCAACGCATTGCCCACTCAAGAGGAATAAAATGCGACTATTAGGAACTATTCAACATCTTCAGATTCAGCGCGATCACATGAAGACGGGCAAATCACCCAATCGCGTCTACAGTACCAAGACCCTGCTTGTTGTAGACGCGCTCAAAATGACCCCGCGTGGTGCTTTTGGCATGATGATGGATGGTACAGAGATCATTGACGTCCACCACATCGACCACCCAAATTCACGTAATCGCGGTAATGACAACGGTGTTTCACTCAACTTCACCGCCCATTATGAAGCGATGCGGGGAAAATATGGCGATCACATCGCTTATGGTGATGTCGGAGAAAATATCTTGATTGGGCTAAATCAGGTACAGACCATTGACGATCTCGGAAAGACGGTCATCATCAAAGATGCCGATGACAATACACAAGTTATTTTAGACAATCTCATGATTGCTGTACCCTGTGTTGAATTTTCATACTATATTGCAAATGACCGTATTGGTGGGTCACAAGTCAAAGAGGTGTTGCAATTTGTCGGCGATGGTATCCGGGGTTATTATGCCACACTAGCAAAGGGGCAAAAAGACCCTATCATCCACACGGGTGACAGGGTCTACACAGTCTAACTTTGTTACAGAAACGTACTATTTAGACCAAGTTGCGCGCCGCCAGTGCCGCACCAACAATACCTGCATCATTACGTAAACTGGCTGGAACAATATCCGCTTTCGTTTTGAGCTGATGTAAGAACTTATCATGCTTCTTGCTCACACCACCACCCAAAATGAATAGATCTGGCGTGAACAAGAATTCTAGATATTCCAGCACCTCGTTTAATCGTTTTGACCATTTTTTCCACGAATAATCTTTATCTTTACGCACTTTGTCCGAGGCACGATGTTCCGCGTCTTTACCGCGAATTTGAATATGCCCGAGTTCGGTGTTCGGCATCAACTCTCCATTAACGAAAATCGCACTTCCGATTCCAGTGCCTAATGTCAGAATAAACACAATGCCGTCGTGCCCTTTGCCCACACCAAATTCCATCTCAGCAATTCCTGCGGCATCCGCATCATTTAGAACCACGACTGGATTACCTGTTTTCCGTTGAAACAGTCGCTGTGCGTCCGTGCCAATCCATGAATCATCCACATTCGCCGCACTATAAACAACTCCACGCTTTACCACTGCTGGAAATGTGCATCCAATCGCACCATTCCACTTAAAATGATCGACGATGGCGGCAACAACATCACCAACAGCACTCGGTTTTGAGGGCGATGGTGTCGCAATCCGGTAGCGCTCTTCGACCAGAGCACCGGTTTCTGTATCAACAATCGCACCTTTAATTCCAGATCCGCCAATATCTATGCCTAAAATTTCCATATATTCACTCCTTTATGCTCCATTGTCGCGCAAACTCCGCCAGTAAACGAGACCCATAACCCGTACCGCCTTTTACTGGAATGTAAGGGTTACCATCAGCATCGATCATCATACCCGCCATGTCGACATGTGCCCATGCGGGAAAATCAACAAAT
This sequence comes from Anaerolineae bacterium, assembly GCA_034435575.1. Lineage (GTDB taxonomy): Bacteria > Chloroflexota > Anaerolineae > Aggregatilineales > Phototrophicaceae > JAVJSU01. The sequence continues at coordinate 407 of DAOTXB010000408.1, read as the reverse complement.
TGCCGTAAGAACATAGCAGATGTTCCGACCCCACCCATACGACCAGCACTATTTCTCATATCCGCCGTTTGTGATTCAATCGCTTTCATATACTCAGGATATAGGGGCAACTGCCACACACGCTCATTTGTTAAGTTGGCTGATGTCCGTAAAACATCAGTAACATCATCATCGATGCTAAAAAAGCCTGCCGCCTCATGTCCTAGTGCCACGACACAAGAACCGGTTAATGTAGCGATGTCTACCACCGCTGATGGATTATAGCGCTTGGCATATACCAACGCATCAGCTAGGAGTAAGCGCCCTTCAGCATCTGTGCTGATAATCTCAATTGTCTTGCCGTTACTCGCGGTAAGTACTTCCTGTGGACGATACGCTTTGCTACTGACCATATTATCCGAAGACGG
>DAOTXB010000407.1:0-8687 GCA_034435575.1 Anaerolineae bacterium | reverse complement strand
GAACCACACCTATCCAGCATACTCAAAGTTGCACACATAGCAGTTAATGGACGTGTACCAATTCTCGCAGGGCTTTTAGAACCCAGCGCACCCCGTGTTATTCATCTCATCCGAACAATTGAAGAAACTGAGGCGGCAGATGCCATCGTCGTCACAACACCATATTATTTCGGAACAGATTCAGAAGATCAGATAGCGCAGTTCACCCAGATCGCCGATTCAAGTTCATTACCTGTGGTGCTTTACAATATTCCACCAATGACTCATCATGTGCTTGCTGTAGAAACTGTCGAAGCATTACTCAGTCACGAGAATATTATTGGCATTAAGGATAGTGCCGGTGACATGGATGCTTTCCGGCAACTCGTCAAGTTAAAGGAAAAGCGCCCTGATTTTTCCGTGCTACAGGGTGCTGAGAACCTTGCAGTAGACGCGCTAATCAGTGGGGCTGATGGCATCGTGCCGGGTTTGGGTAATATTGTGCCGGATGCGTTCGCCACACTCGTTCAAGATGTACGCGCTAATCGACATGAGATCGCACGAGCGCATCAATCAAAACTGACAAGTTTAGGTCAGTTACACGGACATGATTACTGGCTTAAATGCCTCAAATATGCGGCATCACTTCTTGGCTTCGGCAGTGGGCGTACTATCGCTCATTGTGATGATCTTTCTGAGAATACACAAGAAGCGATTCGCAAGCATTTAAATGATTTTGGATTGACATTTTAATACTATGACAGATATGAGGGAGGTCTATCTGAAGAGACTAATTAACATCTTTTTGCACTAGACAGACTAAATCGCAAAAATAATTATAAGGGGAATAGCATGAATATTAAAAAACTAGTTCTTCTATTATGTATGTCGCTACTAATGGTTGGACCAGTCCTTGCCCAAGATGATAGCGAAGAATCAAGCATTAGCGTTTTCACCGCATCACAACCTGCACCGTTCTGGTTGGGCTACACCGGACGCTCAGGTGATGCAACGTTCATCTATCACGCTATACATTGCTCGCTAACCGAATTGGACGGCGATTTCAACGTTGCAGGTGATCTTGCAGATAGCTGGGACATCTCAGACGATGGCATGACATACACCTTCAATTTAAATCCCAATGCAACATTCCACGATGGTACACCTGTGACAGCCGCTGATGTTGAATTTAGCTGGGTGGTCTTCGCGACACCAAATGCACGGACTGAGAGCCGAGTCCGGCAACCGGTATATGGCTCTATTATGGGCGCGGATGCGGTGGTTGAGTCTGCCGCAAGCGAAGATGTTGTCGGATATGCGGATACGACAAAGTATGAAGGTATCGAAATTATTGATGATCATACGATCAGTTTTACATTGACTGATCCTAATCCACTCTGGATTTCGGTCATCTCCGATGGCAGTCCTAACGGATATATTCTTCCCAAGCATATCCTAGAAGATGTGCCTTACGATGAGTATCCTACACATCCTATGAATATTGACAGTCCCATCGGTTGTGGTGCCTATCAACTGACACAGATTGAAGAAGGTCAGTTTGTCGAGCTAACAGCGTATGATGCTCATCATATGGGCGAGCCAAATATCGACACAATCTTCGTGCATAGCTGGCTGACCAATGAAGTTGCCGCCGCTCAGTTAGAATCCGGTGAATTGGATCTAGTGATCGGTTTATCGTTAGACGATGCTCAACGGCTTGAGAGCAACGAAAACATTGACGTTCTCACTACCAATGCCAGTAATGCCTACCAGCTTTCGTTAAATCTCGACCCACGCGATATAGATTTGCGTGTTCGTCAAGCGATGGCACACGCCATTGATCGCCAGGGTATTCTTGATGCCGTCTTCTTTGGACTGGGTGAAGTTATCGAATGTTGCTACTTCCAGGAGTGGGCGCGTCCTGATGCGAACGATCCACTTCCCTATGATCCAGACTTAGCACGTGAACTTTTGGCAGAAGCAGAAGCTGACGGTGCATGGGACCCGGATAACGCCTTGTCGATCTTATATCCAGCAGGCTACCGTTATTCCGACATCTTGCTACCGATCATCCAACAGCAATTGGCTGAGGTTGGCATTCAAACTGAACTTGACCCACGTGAAACCACAGCGCATCGTGAAGCGTTGCAGAGTGGTGAATGGGACATCTGGTACAACCAGAGTGCAAATATGCTCCCTGATCCGGGAAGCTTCCCACGTTGGGAATGCTTCGATGGTACTGCTCAACCCTCTGGTTGGCGTTTCTGTGATGAGCGTAAAGACGAGTTGTATGTCGCTGGACGGGCGACAATTGACCCGGATGAGCGTGCCGAGATCTATCAGGAAATCCAGCAGATCTTCTACGACAATTTGCCGGCAATCAACATCGTTGTACCGCCGAGTGTCTTCGGTATACGTTCCAATCTGGAAGGTTTCGCAGCGACCCCTAATCTGTGGTATGTATCCTGGAACATTCAGGATTGGTCAGTTAATGACTAGCGCATAATACATTTTTTGGGCATTAATATAGCAGGCAGTCAGAGACATTATCTGATTGTCTGCTATGTATGATGATAACATTTTGGTCCACCCCAAATTATTAATTATTGCATGGAGTTAACGTGTCGTGGTTCAGTACATTTTCCGCAGGCTCTTACAGGGAATACCCACACTCCTTTTCCTCACCATTATCGCCTTTACCTTCATCAGTCTTGCGCCCGGTGACGTTGTTGATGCCATGTTCACGGAAGAATCTGATCTGTTGCCAGAAGAGTTAGCCGCACAACGCGAAGAACTAGGGCTAAATGACCCCATTCCCATACAATATGTCAATTGGTTAGGTGAGGTAGTGCAGGGCAATCTGGGACAATCTTTCTTGCGTCGCCAACCTGTCGCTGATCTCATTTCAGCCCGTATCGGTACTACACTTTTGCTGGGGTCACTTTCATTACTTACTGCAACCGTTGTAGGTGTTAGTGCGGGGCTGATTAGTGGATTTAAGCATTATTCTTGGATCGACTATATTATCTCGATCTTAAGTTATGGGGCTTATTCGTTTCCTAATTTCTTTTTCGGATTGATCGCGATTTATATCTTCTCAGTTACGCTCGGATGGTTACCGTCTTCTGGCACATACACACCCGGTGAAGAACGCAGCCACTGGGATACGATCAAGCACCTTATTCTGCCAGTCACTGTCCTCTCAACCCAATTCATTGGAATCTTCGCACGACAAACACGTTCGGCTATTCTGGAAATCTTGAACCAGGATTATGTCAGAACAGCCTACGGTAAAGGGCTTCATACACAACGGGTGCGTTTTCGTCACATCTTACCGAATGCGTTGATTCCCGTGATCACAATTATTGGACTAAGCCTTCCGCTACTCATTACGGGTGCAGTGGTGACAGAGATCGTATTTTCGTGGACGGGTATAGGACAATTGACTGTCAATTCAATTTTTGGGCGGGATTATCCGGTCATTATGGGCATTGTCCTTATGATCGGTGTTGTCGTGACATTTGCAAACATTCTAATAGATATGTCATATGCGATTGTTGATCCTCGTATTCGTTACAAATAGACGGTGATTGTTATTTTATGAAAGACTCAATTGAAACGCGTGATAATATATCAAACGTCCATCATGATAATGAAGCGTTTACAGGCAATTCTGTTACGAAACTTGAATCGCAATCTGAATCACCTTTGAATCGAACAATACGTCGCTTTTTGAAGAATCGACTTGCTGTAATCGGCTTGATCTTCCTGACAGTCGTTATATTGGCGGCAATAGTTGCCCCGATCATCACAACTCAGGGTCCCTATGAAGTAGATCTGCGCCTTATACGCAAACCACCGTCCGAAGAGCATTGGCTTGGTGGTGACCCGGCTGGGCGAGATGTCTATGCGCGAGTTGTTTATGGCGCACGGGTGTCATTGACTGTCGGGTTTTTCTCAGTTAGCTTATATGTCGTTGTAGGCATTATATTGGGATTAATTTCCGGCTACTATCGCGGTTGGATTGATACCATCATTATGAGAATCACCGATGCAATGATGGCGTTACCATCATTACTCTTGATCCTCATGCTCGTTACATTGATCAAACCTAGCGTCGGCACGCTTACCATCGCTATTGCACTTACTCGATGGCCCCAAATCACACGATTAGTACGGGGACAGGTACTGTCTGCCCGTGAGCAAGACTATGTCATCGCGGCACAAGCACTAGGCATTCCCGGTTCGAGAATAATGACGGTACATATTCTGCCCAATGTTTTGGCACCGGTCATTGTCTCCGCAAGTTTTGGTGTCGCCTCAGCTATTTTGGCGGAGTCAGCGTTGAGCTTTCTTGGGTTTGGTATTCCACCGCCTACGCCAAGCTGGGGTGAGATGCTCAACCAGGCACAGTCGATCACAATTCTTAGTGAAATGCCCTGGTTCTGGATTCCACCGGGCATGATGATCGCACTTTCTGTCTTGAGCATCAATTTTATTGGTGATGGATTGCGTGACGCGCTTGACCCGCACATGACACTAACCTGATGAGTGAGGTAAATATGACGAATATTATCATCATCATGGTAGATCAAATGCGTGCTGACGTCGCCTACCATGAGAAATATGACTTTGTTCAGTTACCAAATCTGGACGAATTCCGGCAAGAATCCGTGACATTTGATGCCGCATTTTGCAATTATCCAGTGTGTGCACCCTCACGGGCTTCGGTCTATACAGGGCGCTATCCACAACAGACCGGTGTTCTGAACAATCGCTGTATGCTACCATCAGACGAACGTACGATGGGTCACCACTTCCGTGATCTTGGGTACGATGTGGTGGCATTTGGAAAGACACATGGACAAAATCCGGGTTTTCTTCAAGTGCCGGAACCACCAATCGAACCTAGCCTCGGGTCACGGTTCTGGGGATGGTATGCTAGCCAATCCATGACAGAAGCTGTAAAGTCGAAGTCTGATCAACCAGAGCCGATCATGGCACCTTTCGAGAAGAGCATCGAGGAACATTACGATTATCGGGTCACCGCTCAGGTTGAGGCTTATCTTTCCGCACGCGAAAGCGATCAACCTTTTCTACTCCATATTGGCATCCACACACCACATCCACCACTCATCCCACCGGAGAATGTTGCCGGAATGTACGCCGATGAACTGATTGATCTGGAAGACGTTACACCGGAATTGGCGGACACTAAGCCAGCGATGCAACGGGCAACAGGGAAAGAGTTCCGTCAGACACCAATACACCTCCGCGAACAAATGATCCGCACTTATCTTGAACTCAATACACACGTTGATCATGTGTTGGGACGGTTGATGTCAACGTTTCGTAGTACCGGCGTGCTGGATAATAGCATCATCGTCTTTGTTAGCGATCATGGTGAGCAATTGGGCGAATATGAGATGCTTGGCAAGTTCAACAACTTCTATGACTCCTCTATGCGTGTACCGCTCATCGTGCGTGTGCCAGATTCACAAAACGTGGGCATGACATCTTCGGCATTGGTGGAACTGGTTGATCTATATCCAACCCTTTGTGAGATGGCAGATGTGCCGAAACCCCCTTTGTTAGCGGGGTACAGTTTTGTCGCTAATTTTGATGATCCAGAGCAAGAGCATCGCAAGTTTGTATTTGGCTCTCTGGTCGAAAAAAGCGCCCACAGCGCAAGAGTCGCCGGAAGTGAGCAAGTATTTGACAGTGGTGCGATGATTCGTAACGAACGGTATAAACTCGCGATGTATGCTTCCGACTATGGTGAACTTTATGATCTGATTGATGACCCCACTGAAAAGGTGAACTTATACAATCAGCCAGCGTATCAGCAAATCAAATTAGATCTGTTCGAAGAACTTCTTAGTCACATCCTTTCGTATCAGCGTGTCCCGTCGCTTTGGGGCTACAATCAATATCCAGGTTAAAGATTCATGACATTAAGCAAGACCGATCTCCTTGTTGTAGGTGAATCTGCGGGTGGCATTGTCGCATCTATACGTGCCGCTCGTGAGGGGTTGAGTGTCATACTCGTGACATATCATCACAATTTAGGTGGTGTCATGCCGTCGCTGGGTGCGATAGAGACTCATTACCCCGGTGTTCGGACACCGATGCTCACCGAAATCCGCGAGCGCATCATATACCATTATCGCATGACATATGGCGAACAATCCCCGCAATTCAAAACATGTGTCTCTCTAGAATCGGGTAATCCGATGGTGACGTATGAACCGCATGTGTTGGAGCGTATCTTTACTGAGATGATTAATGATGCCGGAGTACAGGTCGTCTGGGGCTATCATCCCATTGGGGTGCAAAGATGTGAACGAAAAATTCAGCGCGTTCATTTACAATCGTTTGAAGACCAATCCACGCTAGAAATTGAAGCCAACACAGTCATCGACACGACCTATGAGGGTGATCTAATGGCATGTGCTGGTGTCAGTTTTCGGTATGGGCGGGAATCTCGGGAGGATTACGGTGAGCCTCATGCAGGTAAAATTTTCACGCGCTGGGACTTCAGTGGTCAAAAGTACCCTCTGGAAGCCGCCGCTGGCAAACTCAATATTATCCCCAAATTTTCCACACTGGGCATTTATTCGGGTAGTACCGGTGAAGGTGATGATTGTATTCAATCATACAGCTATCGCTTATGCCTTACAGACCGTCCCGAAAATCGGCACATTCCTCAAGACCCACCACCCGGCTATCATCGAGATAACTACACTGCTATTACGATGTCCCCGGAGAAAATTGGCACACAACCCTATGCACTCCATCATCGATTTCTTAATAACACTCTGCGTGGGATGATCGCGCAAGATCAGTTGTTTCATGGGCATCAGCTTCCCAACAGCAAACGTAGTTGGAATGCCACCAACTATCCCGGGGGCAATCATGGGTATCTTAATGCTGACCATCATACACGCCGCCAGATCGCTCAGGATCATCTGAGTCATGCATTAGGCATCCTATACTTCCTTCAAAATGATGACAGCGTACCAGACGACATCAGAGAATCTGCCCGTAAGTGGGGACTTGCTAAGGATGAATTTGTCTCCCATGATCTTATCCCGCCACAGCTTTATGTTCGCGAGGGAAGGCGCATGGTTGGTCGGACGACGTTTACCGAGTTTGACAATATTATCGCGCCAGAGATAAAGCGTTCACCCATTCATTTCGACTCAATTGGTATTACCGAGTTTCCCATTGACTCGCTAGCGTGTTCGACTGAACGGATGCCGGGTACGTTGAACGATGGTCAGTTTTTTCTAATGGAACTTTCTCGCCCGGGACAAATTCCCTGGCGAGTGATGTTACCAGAATGTGTTGACAATCTTATAGTCCCTGTAGCAACGTCAACCTCACATGTCGCTTGGGGCACTGTCCGCCAGACACCCACGCTTATTCATATTAGCGAATCTTCCGCTGTTGCCGCCGTAATTGCACATAAATCAGGATGTGTTGTTGGTGAAATAGAGGTTAATCAGCTCCAACGTCAATTAGTCAAGCGTGGCATCATGCTATCGTTCTTCAACGATTTTGATATGTCTACAAAAGCATCATGGGTCGGAGCCGTGCAATACTTTGGAACAAAGGGGTTTTTCTCCGGGTATGGCGCTAGACCAGAAGATGTGCTGAGTGCCAAGGTCGCCCGACAATGGGTCTTGTCCACCATACAGATTCTCACGAATACAATCGATGTTGCTCACAATGCCCGTGTAATTGCCAAAATTCAACCCGATGATACGACTGTCTCGATAGATGACCTGAGAATGTTAATTCGTGAAACCGGCAATCATGCGGGTCTGACGTTGGATCTAACAGTTAATGCACGGGAACAAGCAAAGCTCTCACGGGGCGACACCTGCCAATTCCTTTTTGATCTTCTAGGAGTAAATGATGCCAGATAACACACCTAACATCGTTTTCATCACGACAGACACACAAGGACGAGAGATGTTGTCGTGCTATGTAGACCGTCCCGGTGTCGATACCCCAAACTTAGATCGGTTGGCATCGCGTGGTACGATGTTTGAGAATGCCTATACCAGTGCGCCCGTCTGTACACCTGCACGGTCAACATGGTACACCGGCTTGCCACCGAATCGCTCGGGTGCTTGGGCTAATGATGTGTCTGTAGGGCGACACGTCCCGATGTTGGCTGAACTGGTCAAGGAACGTGGTTATGATGCATGGCATGTCGGCAAGTGGCATCTGGATTCCGCCGGATATGAAGGTGCGGGTACGGCTGATGGCGGATTTTCTGTCGACGCGTGGTATGATTTACGTAATTTTTATCACGAGGTGGGCGAAAAAGGCTTCAATCGCTTTGGTGGATGGAATAAGGGTCTCGATGATGAGACATTTACATTTGCCCATCGTGTGGCAGACCGTGCAATTAATCTTTTGAAGAATTCGAATGATAATAAACCATTTTTTCTGTCTGTATCGTTTGATGAACCGCATGGTCCCTATATTTGTCCGCCACCATTCCGAGGGCGCTTTGGAAAAGATGCCATCTACCATCCTACCTCATTCATGCACGATTTAAGTGGTAAACCACGTATCCAGCAAGCATATCAAGCATTTCTTGCACAAAGTCGAGAAACTCCAGAGACATTCCCCGGTTACTACCATCGCTATTATGATTGCAATAGTTTTGCGGACTATGAAATTGGGCGTGTGCT
>DAOTXB010000406.1:0-5921 GCA_034435575.1 Anaerolineae bacterium | reverse complement strand
TAGCAAATGGTCGGTCCAACGAAGGTAAAGCCTCGCTTTTTAAGGTCTTTGCTCATTGCTTGTGACTGTTCGGTTTCTGCGGGGATATCTGCAAGTGTTTCAAAGCGATTCACGATTGGTTGACCATCGGTAAACTGCCAGATATACGAATCAAAACTACCAAATTCATCCTGAGTCTTGATAAACGCCTGTGCATTCTTCACCGCCGCACGTACCTTGAGCCGATTACGGATGATACCGGAATTTTGTAGCTGTTCGGCGATCTTCGCTTCATCGTAACGGGCGACTTTTTCCACATCAAAATTATCATAAGCGACGCGATAATTCTCACGCTTACGGAGCACGGTTATCCAGCTTAAGCCAGCCTGTACCCCTTCAAGTATAAGCATCTCAAACCAGCGATGGTCATCGTGGCAGGGTACGCCCCATTCCGTATCATGATAGTCGATATATAACGGGTCATCCCCGCACCATTCACAGCGGTGCATCGGCGGTTACGCTCCTTAAACCATGTGTGCTGTTAGCATGCTTCCTACTATACATCAATTTTAGTCCAATAGGAAAAGGTCAGTAAGAAATATTTGCACCGGACTTGCTCGCATAAACAGGTATGAGATCAGCATCTGTTGTGGTACGCATGACTATAAACATGAACACGCGCAACGTCACCTAGACATCTAAAACGCACACGCGGAAATCATCGCAATCTGATGTACCATAAGATCACTGTAGCGGAATAAGCACTGATGCACTCATTAGTATTACAATAACCAACTGACAAAAGGAAACACACTATGACTGAAGGACGAAATCGGAGCAATATCCGTGCAGGATTAACTGTGTCAATTATCCTCAAGCAAGATCAACGCAGTGGTAAATTGACACAGGGCATCGTCCAGGACATTTTGACAAAATCCCCGCGTCATCCGCACGGCATCAAAGTGCGCCTGACCAATGGACAGGTCGGGCGTGTTCAGCGTATCGAATCGGCATAATCACAACCTATATCTCAATCCACCGTAAATGTGAAGACAGGCAAACGACCATCCGGTGCATCAGCTAATGGTAAAGGTGCCCCGTTTGCATCTTTAATGCCGATTAACATCGTGTAAATGCCTGCCTGTAATTCCGGCAGATCAATCGGATCACGGTAGACGGCAGACGGTATCCATAATTGTGTGGAGACAACCGCACCCGCAATGGCATGATCGAGCACAGCGACAGGCGGCACATCCGGTGAGGATTCAATATGCAACAAAATACTATATGGACTGTCCGTCGTCGCGAGTGCTTCCCAGTACAAAATGAGCGTGGACGTATCAAGCAAGGTATACCCTTGTAAACGGGCAATATCCGCAAAATTGAGCATTGTCGTTGTGCTAATCTCGTCTGGATCAACATCCCACGCACGAAACTGCGCGAGATCAAAGGCATCACCGGGGATAAATTGACTATTCGCATTGAGATACGTCCGTACATCGCCTGTGCGGGGGTCTGCGGTGACATAAAGCGCTTCCTGCGTATCAAGCAACTCATCGAGGGTCAGTTGCCAATCAACCGTGTACCAATCCAACGGCAAAATAATAATATCCGCTTCTCCCCGATAATAATATTCGATGGCGGGGTCAGTCTGCCCGAATAGTATGGTGTCATCAGCAGTTGGCAGTGTATTGAGATACGACATCAAGCTTTCCCAATCCGGCGCTTTTGGTGGATCGTTGACGAAATAATTCGTGACTTCTGCGCCAGATATGCCAACCATAAGCATGACAACGACTCCTACCCGCAAAAGGCGTTGCTTCGCCGGTAATAAAAGCGCAACCGCCGGAATCAACAACACCAGCGCAGGGATAATCGTCATGACATAACGAGGGCGGAAAAAGCTGGAAAAAAATGATGCGCCATAAAGCCCCATTATTGGGATAAAAATCCACAACGCCAGTAAACTCGCACTGCGTCGGTCACGTTGCCAGAGTAATACCAGAACGCCAATAATAACGAGCACAACAATCCCGCCAACCCACGCAGGTATGCGATTCTCTCCGAAAAACAGCGTCGGGGTGAACCATGTGAGCAACAGGCTAAAATCCGAGCTTTCCGCATTCCCCTGATATTCACTGACGAAAAGCAAGGTGTAGAGTTGCGCCAAAACGGGGAGTATCAACACGCCGATAACCACCCAGGCGCGTAACAATCGTTTGAGCACATCGACCCGCCATAAAGACAACACATAAAGCCCCTGTGCCAACATCCAGAAGGGTTCCAGATAATAGATATATAGCGCGACAGTTTGCACAAAGATATATGGCAACCAGCGGCGAAACTGCCCATTATCGTCTCGCTCAAGCGTGCGGATAAGCAGATAGAATGCCAGTGGAGTTAACGCGCTCATCACACCATACACACGCGCATCCTGTGCATGCCAGATCAAAAATGGATGCACCGCCCATAATAGTCCTGCCATCAACGCGAGTGACCAATCGTTCAACAACCGTTTGCCGAGCGCCATCACCACCGCCAACCCGACCACATTGCCGAGCAAAGACAGATAACGCAGAGCGAACTCAGAATTGCCTGCAAGCGCATCCCATAACCAGAACATCGTAAATGCTCCTACGGGAGCCGGTTCGTCCCGCCAGAGTCGCTCCCAGCGTTCGGTAAATGGAGTCGCTGTCCAATGCATTGCGCTATAGGCTTCATCCCCACGCAAGTTGACAGTATCCAGTTGATAGATGCGTATCGCAAATGTCGCTAGAACGAGACAAGCGATAATCAGCCAGAAAAAACGCGGTTTCGTGCTTATGCGATCTCTCAAATGTCGAGTATCTCCTCAAAGGCAATTTCGCGTCCCGTGCGCGCAGATTCATAAATCGCCTCTAATATGCCTACGGTGATAAGTCCCTGTTCGCCCTCGGCGGGTGCGGGGTCACCTGTGTTGATTGCCTCTAAAGTTTTGGCAATAAAGCCCTCAACTGAATGCAACTGATTCCAGTTCAAATGCGGTTTTGTGATCACAGGCGCACCATTCACCTCACGATAAACCGTCACCGTATCATCATTCGTGTAATTAGGCACATCCATGATCGCTGTACCCGCTGTCCCCTGTATCTCTAAATACATACGATCTTCACCGGGGGTGGTGTGTTCTGCCCAAGTCGCCTGCAAAATTACGCTGACATCACCCGCCAGGCGCAAAAAGCCCACCGCGCCATCTTCCACGGTGAACGCTTCGGTGAGGGTGCCCCACGTTTTCAGATCACGATTACCAAATAGACTCCGTACTTGCCCACTAACCGTTTTTACCTGTGGATAATCCAGTGACCACAAGATCATATCCAGCATATGCACACCAAGATCAAACAGTGGACCACCACCGGCAAGCGTTTTATCACCAAACCACCCGCGTGCAGGAATGCCCGTTTCGCGTCGCCACGAAGCATTAATGTGATAAACCGTGCCCAGATCGCCGCGTTTAATCATCTCGCCAATCCATTGCATATCCACCCGTTGACGCTTGTTATACATGACCATCAAGCGACGATTGTTTGCCTTTGCCACGTCAATCATGCGTTGACCATCTGCAACCGTGATGGCAAGCGGTTTTTCGCAAATTGCGTGGCACCCTGCATTGAGCACATCAATCGTGATCGGGGCGTGTAAGCTATTCGGTGTGGCAATACTCACAATATCAAGGCTAGCATCATTTAGCATCGTTTTGTAATCGGTATAGAGTGCGCTTTCCGGCAGATTGAGCTTTTCAGCATTTTCTTGCAGGCGAACTTCGCTCAAATCTGAGAGCGCGACAAGATCTACGCCGGGGAGTTTGGCATACGCCTGTGCGTGAACTCTGCCCATTCCCAGACCAATCACACCGGCACGTAAAGAAGAACCTGTTGTCACGGGTAAAATATCCTTTCAGACATCAAAGTATTGTTTGCGAATGATAGTGCAGATTACCCGACAGGGCTATGGGCACTTACCCATGAATTTGATCGGTTTAACAGCGCATCACCCTAAAATGTCATAGTTAAAATAATGACATATGACAGTATCGTGCGCTAGCTGAAATCGCTATACTGTGTAAGTGTTGAAACGTAAATGTCGTATCATCCCCTAAACAATAAAATCAATGCAACATTTACCAAATTTGGCAATCTTACAAGATCAATTACTGCAAACCTTAATTAAAAAAGTGTTGATTTTGTGATAAAGTATTTATGAAGTATAAAGTAATAGTGAGTGAGAGATCATGGCAGTCTATTTAAAACCAACATATGAAGAAGAAAAATCATCACAATCAGCCGTTGCAGTGGAAGCGACTGAACTCCCCGGTGTTGAAGGGTTAAATATGACAATGTTGGTTGGTGCTATGGTTCTCGGCTCCAGCATGTGGCTAGGTATCCTGTACGTCGGTAATGTAGTATTACAGGCAATTGCAGGTTAAATAAGTGTTTAGTATTTTTGTTCTCTCCCCCTCAACGAAGGGTATAGATTAATCTATACCCTTTAATTTTCCCTATTTACAATGACTCGCGGTGACAAAACAGCGGTTGATGCACTGGCATAACCCCTTTTAAATGTGTATAGTGTCGTGCGGATTGTTCATAAGGGATTGATTGTTTATGCGCTTGCAAATTATGCGCCGTAGTGTGCCTGATATCGCCATCATACTGTTGTTACTCCTCCTACCGCTCATCATGTTTCATGGGCAGACCATCGGCGGGCGCACACTTCTCCCTACGGAAAATCTTTATCAATACGAACCCTTCGCCTCCTACCGTGATGTCGTCAACGCACCAGCGACACCACATAATCATCTGCTCTCTGACCTTGTGCTACAAAATTATCAATGGAAGTCTTTACTCCGCGATAGCATCGACACCGGCGAAATCCCACTCTGGAACCCGCATCAATTCAGCGGCATTCCGTTTATGGCGGCGGGGCAACAATCGATGCTCTATCCATTAAGCCTTGTCTATTACATCATGCCCTTGCCCATCGCCTATGGCTGGTTCACCGTATTAAATCTATGGCTAGCCGGCGTGTTCATGCTCCTGTTTATGCGTGGAATCGGCGTGAATCGCTTCGGTGGTGCGGTGTCTGCTGTGACGTATCAATTATGTGCTTTCTTCATCGCGAGTGCCGTGTTCCCCATGATTCTGGGCGCGGTAGTGTGGATGCCTCTGATTCTGTTGATGATCGAACTTATCATCCGAAAGCGAGCGTTATTCGGTAAGCCGACCCGTTTGCCCTGGGTGGGGATTGGTGCCATTGCCGTCGCCTGTAATATCTTCGCCGGGCATGTGGAACTTACGATTTATACCTTGCTCATCGCGGGATTTTATGGGGGCACACGCTTGCTGGTGATGTGGTGGGGAGATCGCACTGCATGGAGACAGATAATTGCTCCGGCAGGCGCGATGTTGTCGCTGGTTGTACTCGGTTTTGGCTTGGGCGCGTTGCAGTTCATCCCCTTATTTGAAGTCGCCAACGACAATTGGCGCTCCGAACGGGCGGATTTTGGCGAAGTGCTCGGTTTTGCCCATGCCCCGCGTGATGTGCTTCAATTTGCTGTTCCCAATTTTTACGGCAGTCCTGCACATCACGATTATTTTGACGTGTTCGATATGGAAACCGTTCCCGTGACTGTAGATATGGACGGCGACGCAATTACACACACCGAATGGGGCATCAAAAATTATGTCGAAGGGGCGCTCTATCTGGGTATTTTGCCCTTGATTCTGGCACTGTTCGCACTCATGATTCGCCCCACCTCTACAACCGACGACTCTCTAAAACCTCCACCTTACAAATGGATTTTCGCCCTGCTGACGCTGATTTCGCTGACGTTCATGTTCGGCTTGCCAACCTACATTATGGTCTATGTGTTGCCGGGGATCAATCAGCTCAATTCGCCGTTT
>DAOTXB010000405.1:0-2282 GCA_034435575.1 Anaerolineae bacterium | reverse complement strand
ATCTTTCAATGAGAACACATTCCCGATTATTGTATTGTGTGCATCCGCAGGTGGCTTGAAAGCCTTCCAAGGGTTTTTTGACAACATGCCGCCTGATACGGGCATGGCGTTCGTTGTCATGCAACATCAACAAAAAAATCAAGAGAGCATCTTAGCTGAAATTTTACAGCGTCACACGACGATGTCAGTCGTGAAGATCACTGCTAACTTAGAAATCAAACCCAATCAGATTTATGTTGCGCCCTCTGCGTACGAAACGACTGCTCGGAATAGACGGTTTCAACTGAGTGACTTTCAAAAGAATTCAGGTTGGCCTCATACCATTGATCAATTGCTCACGTCACTAGCACAAGATCAAGGTGAGCGGGTTGTAGCCATCATTCTATCGGGTGCCGGATTGGATAGCGTGAAAGGCGCGAAAGCTATCATTGACAAGGGTGGACGTGTGATTGCTCAAACGCCGGCGTCAGCCATGCAAGATACGATGCCACGTAACATCATTGATGCCGGTCTTGAAGATACCATCCTGCCGCCCGAACAGATACCACAATACCTTTTAAATATTTATGATATCGACGCACCAGATAGCTCACGGGTGAAAAACTTACCGGATGATATAACAGAAGGTGAGCTGAAACGCGTGATTAAACGATTACGACGGCTAACCAAACAGGATTTCGAGAATTACAAGATCAGCACACTACGACGACAAATAGCACGTCGTATGGCAATCCTACATATCCATTCAGTAGTTGCCTACTTAGCTTATATGAATGAACATGCGGACGAAGCAGATCAACTCGCACGCGATTTACTCATTCATGTAACCAGTTTTTTCCGCGATGCTCATGCGTTTGAAGCACTGAAAACAACGGCGCTCTTGCCTATGCTACAGCAGATGGACATCGATACTGTTTTTCGGGTGTGGGTTCCGGGGTGTGCCACGGGTGAAGAAGCTGTTTCAGTCGCTATTTTAATTCATGAGTGCCTGGGAGAACTTGATATGCAAGATATGGAAGTGCGCATATTTGCCAGCGATGCGAACAAACTGCTCATTCAGAGAGGGCGTGCTGGATTTTACCCGATGAGCATTCAAGATCATATAGAGCCTTCGCGGTTAAACGATCATTTCATCCAACAGGAAGATGGGTATCGTGTGCGCAATCACATCAGCCGGATGATCCTATGGTCAGAACACAACTTCATAGACAATCCACCATTTTCGAGAATTCATCTGATTAGTTGTCGCAATGTGCTCATTTATTTTCAAAAGCGTTTGCAGGACAAAATCTTCGCTCTGTTTCAATTTGCCCTGCGTCCGAATGGTATTTTATTTTTAGGGTCATCAGAAACGATACCCCTCACGACGGATGCCTTCGAGCCAATAAATACGAGAGCCAAAATTTATCGTTGTACCTCCAATGATCCCACGTTTTGGTTACAGCTGAAGCATCCTTTGTTCACAAAAATACCCGACCAACAGGAATACGCCATGACCTCCCCAGAGCAAAACCGTGATGATAATAATTACGAGCTTGAGCTTATTCGCAATAATTTGCTCAGTCATTACCAACCGACGTGCCTTATAGTTGACGAAAACTATTATGTTCGTTATTCCATAGGTGAAGTGGATCGTTACTTACAATACGTTTCGGGGACAAATATCCAGCGGACTGTCTTAGAAACTGCACGGAAAGGATTGGATTCCGAACTGACGATTGCCCTCCATGAGGCATTTGCACAAGATGATGAGACCATTGTACGAGAAGGTGTGTGGCTAAAGACAAATGGTGATGAACGCATCATTACCCTGACCGTGAAGCCTATTCAAGACAAGCGATTAGGCAGCCGACTCAAGCTCGTTATATTTGATGTCACACTGCAAGGCAAAGATGTTCGTGGATTGGGTACGCTCACCGAACGTGATGAAGATGCCACCAGTTCAGAGATCATTGCGCTCCGTCAAGAATTAACACGAACAAAGGAGGCATTGCAGAGCACAACACAGGCACTACAGGTGAAAAGTGAAGAGTTGACGACATACATGGAAGAGATTCGCTCTGCCAACGAAGAGGTACAAACAACGAATGAGGAATTGCGAACGTCCAAAGAAGAGCTGGAATCGATGAATGAAGAATTGAACACGCTCAACGCCCAGTTGACTGATCAGAACGAGGAGTTGACGCACGCGAACAATACCCTCCACAATTTCATGCAATCCAGTGAGGTGGTGATGATATTTCTTGATAACGATCTCAATATACGTGAGTATACGTCTGTAA
>DAOTXB010000404.1:0-1821 GCA_034435575.1 Anaerolineae bacterium | reverse complement strand
TCGGCTGATTGACCAGCGCACGCGCAATCATCAACCGTTGTTTCATGCCCTTCGAGTAATTCTCCACACGGTCTTTCCGACGATCCGCCAAGCCGACTGTTTCCAGCAAGGGCAACGGATCAAAGCGCTTGATGCTGAACAATCCAGCAAATAGCTTCAGATTTTCTTCCGCACTCATGCGCTCATATAGGTTGTTGAGCTCAAAGCAGACACCAATCTGTGCCTGTACCTTATCGGCATGTTTGGCGATGTCGTCGCCCAGTAGCATTGCACGACCACTCTTCGGGCGAATTTGCCCGGTCAACATCTTGACTGTGGTCGATTTGCCCGCTCCATTAGGACCAAGAAAGCCCAGAATTTCGCCCTGAGCCACCTCGAAACTAATGTCATTAACTGCCATGTTCTGACCGTAGGTATACGTCAGATTCTCTGCGATGATAGCAGACTTATTCATCAGTGATATTTCCTTTTCTAGTTGCGTCCAGCACTCCTGCATCCCGTACGCGGAGCGGCGTGCTTACCCCAAAACTGCCTAGAAATATCATACAAGAAAACATGAATCCGGAGAATATCTTTCGGGCGAGATTAATTCGAGATCAATACTTTAAGGATGAATCGACAATTATTGGGCGCATAAAGGGGCATAAGGGTCACAGCAAGGAAATATTTCACATAACAGAGTTACTCAAGATTGCACGATGATTGATGGAAAGTGCCTGATTGTGTCTAAATCCGGTACACGATGGAACACAAGCTCGCACACATATGATGCCATCGTTTCTGCTGTACCAATTGTGGGATTTCTTATCCAATATTCCAGCAATTGAATCACCGTACTGACGACAAACCGTGCTCCAATTTCCGGCGGCACATCTGTACCAATCGTATATATAATCGGCTATGTATAGTATTAGAAATTTTGTCTATTATTGAACACATTGTTCATCATTATATAGCCTGTAGACCATACGATGCTAAATAAGAAGATTACAGGAATGAACGCAATGGGAAGCCACAATATTGAAAAATCTATGCTGATAAATGCGAGCCCCAAAGACATTTATGCCATCATTGCAGATTATCGCGTCGGGCATCAAGCGATTCTGCCACGTGAATACTTTGACTCAATGATTGTTGAGGAAGGCGGATTTGGAGCAGGTACGGTAATACGCCTCAAATTGACAGTTTTTGGACAAAAGTACACCTATCATCAACGTGTGACTGAACCTGAACCCGGACATTTACTTGTGGAAACAGACATCAATACAGATGATAGCACTAAATTTATCATCGAACCTGTGGAAGCACATTGGACACGTGTAACAATTAGCGCCGATTTCGCCTTAGAGAAGGGATTTAAAGGATTGATGCAACGAGTATTTCAACCAATGATTGTACGTAAAATGTTCACACTAGAATTAAACAACTTGAAACAGTACGTATCAGAACATGCCCCAATTACACAAACCGCATAGCACTCGACAAAATACAAAAAGGCGATTGTCCGTTTCTCGCTTTCTTACTGTCCGTGTAATTTGTCTATTATTGGATAGACCGCTTATCCGGCACCGGTAGTTTGCCGATTTACACACTGAGTTGTGGCTGTGGAGGATCAGTGTTGCGTCGTGAGGGATAACTTGGGATCTGGTAAAGACTGTAGATGCTTGATTATTCCAACGTCATTAGGAATGCGAGGAGATCAGTCAAATCTTCGTCGGATAGATCAGTGGCATAATTTGCATACATGCTGATGCGATACCCACTGACTATATGTTGTTCCGGTGTGAGGATACTTTCACGAATATAATCATATGCGACTTG
>DAOTXB010000403.1:0-1588 GCA_034435575.1 Anaerolineae bacterium | reverse complement strand
GACCTCCTGACTGTCAATATCAAGGTGATTGGTCGGTTCGTCCAGAAGCAGTAAGTTCGCGCCATCCAATGATAATTTCGCCAATGCTAGTCGTCCCCGTTCCCCGCCACTGAGCGTGCCGACAGTACGGAAGACATCATCGCCCGTAAATAGGTAACGCGCCAGATAACTGCGTGCTTCGCTGATGGGCATGGGATGGGCATTGGTCAGCTCATCAATCAATGTGTTCTCGGACGTGAGTAGTTCGTGCGCCTGTGCGAAATAGCCCACTTTAACGGAAGCTCCCAGACGCGCCTTGCCTTCTAACGGTGCCAGTTCGCCGATAACGGTCTTCAAAAAGGTAGATTTTCCTACGCCGTTCGGTCCAATGAGAGCGGCAGTTTCTGAACGCCAGAGTGTAATATCCGGCACGGTCAATAAGGGATCGTCGGCTTCGTAACCCACACTCAGATTTTCGGACATCAGCACCTTTTCGCCGCTTCGCATCGCGGTTTCCATCCGCAGGGTCATATCTTTGCGCTGACCGCGTGGCTTGCCGATGATTTTCCCCCGCTTATTCATGGTTTCCAGCTTTTTCTGGCGACCTTTCGCCTGTGCTGTCCATCGACTGCCCATGTGTTTGCGGATGTAGGCTTTTTCTTTGGCGATAAAGGCTTGTTGAGATTCGTATTCTTTGATGTGGCGCTCGTAGCGTTCGGCGCGTTGTTTGACGTAATGGCTGTAATTGCCCCGATACGTCTCCAACATGCCGTAATCCATTTCCCAGATGATGGAGGCGAAGGCATCCATAAAATAGCGATCATGGCTGACGGCTAGCACCGCACCATTGAAATCTTTCAGGAATTTTTCCAGCCATTCGATGGCGTGGATGTCAAGGTGATTGGTCGGCTCATCCAACACCAGCAAATCCGGTTCTTCCAGCAATAAACGGGCGAGCAGAGCGCGGGTTTTTTGCCCGCCGGAAAGCTGTGGGAGTGGCATGTCGTAATCATCCGGCTCAAAGCCGACACCACTCAATACCTGGCGCATTTTGCTATCGTAGATATAGCCACCGTCAAGTTCAAATTGCTCCTGCAGGGGACCGTATTCCGCGAGGGCGGCATCGTGTTTATCGGGGTCTGCCATGTCGTGCTCAAGCGCGTTGAGCTTTGCCTCACTCTCACGCAGGTCATCGAAGGCGGTCAGGGCTTCTTCCCATAAGGTGTGGTTGCCGACGAGTTCCGGGCGTTGTGGCAAAAAGCCAACCCGTGTGCCCTTCGACAAAAATAACCCGCCATCCGTCGGCACATCTTCCCCGACGATAAGTTGCAGGAGGGTGGTTTTCCCCGCGCCATTGGGACCGACCAGCGCGATCCGTGAGCGTTGGGGTATTTCGATGGTCACATCGCTGAAAATTTCATCTGGACCATAATATTTTGATAATCCGGTTCCGGTTAATACAGACATGCTCTCTCAGTGGGGTCATAACGGACATAACATCCCGATTATAGCATGGTCACACGATGAAGTTGATGTGCGATTTTTGGGGATAGGGTGAGTATTACGTAAGGGACGCGCTATAAAAATACAGCATGTATAAGCCACTTGT
>DAOTXB010000402.1:0-3079 GCA_034435575.1 Anaerolineae bacterium | reverse complement strand
TTACGGCTGATGAAGCGCATGTCGTCACGCTGGCGCACTTGTTGGCAGAACTGGAACGCACTACAGAACAACTCACCGCGTTATGTGACACCGTCACACCGGAGCATCTTTCTGAAATTGTCGATACCGAGAAAAATACTACCCGATTGCAAAAATTGCAGGGGCTAGCATGGCATGAAACGTACCATATCGGTCAACTAGAACATCTGCGGCAGGCAACCGGCAAAGATGACCATATCTTCTAAATCAATCATAAACCGATGGGTGGCAAAAGTCGCCCATCCATAGTTTCCCCTAATATCAGCGTAAATTATGTCGATATGTAAATATAAGTTGCACAAATACCCGCATTGATATAGTCTAGTTAAAACTCTGCACCGCTGAAAAACTGGATAAGTCGGGATGTCATCAGTCAACAATCCGGAAAGTGTGCGTCGACAATACGCCACTGATGAAAACCTCAAGATCAGGCAAGAAATTCATGATACGTATACCGTACCCAACTTTGACCACACCGCATGGGTGGTTAACGCGCTAAAATGGCGTGGGGATGAACGTATTCTGGATGTTGGTTGTGGTGCGGGGCGTTATTACCCGGCAGTGCAATCAGTGAGTGATTCTATCCATTATTATGGGATGGATTTCTCTACGGGGATGCTAGCAAAACACCCCGGTATGGACGATAAAACCGTGGTCTGCGGTGATGGGATGAAGTTACCCTTCTCGGATGATAGCTTCGATGTTGTCATGGCGAATCATATGCTTTACTACATACCAGATATTGATGAAGCAATAATTGAGTTTCGTCGGGTGTTAAAACCGGGTGGGGTTATCGCCACTGCGACCAATAGCAATCAATCTATGCCAGAATTACAGGTGCTTTTACGCCGAGCCATCGTATTACTCACCCGTTCTGGCGCGTCCCAGGTACAACCACCGTTACCGGAAAGTCATCTGTTTTCGCTGGAAAGCGGGGCACGACAACTGGCACGGCACTTTTACGCCGTAGTCCGCCATGAAATGCCCAGTAAGTTAGTCTTCTCGGATATTGATCCGGTGATGCGTTATCTTGAGACCACACGTGAGATGCGCCAACCCCAATTGCCGGATGATGTGACGTGGGAAGATGTGATGATGATTATGCAACAGCAAATCACACATTTGATTCATCATCTAGGCGAGTTGATTATTACCAAGTCAACCGGTGTATTGTTGGCGACAGATGATGGCGATTTTGCCCACGAGTTTACCCAACTCAGGGATAAAGTCATCAACTAACAGGAAAACATACGCCTTCACATTGTTGTGAGGGCGTTTTTTTATTATTGCCCATGTGTATATCCCAAGCTAAATTGAGCCGGTAAACTCAAAACCTTCAAATGCCACCTCAAAACCGTCACCCTGCGGAGCGGCACACATCATTCCGACATGTAGCGTGCGCTGATCGCTCAGGTATCCCTGACGCATGAGGGTAAATTGTTCGCCATCGCGGGAATAACAAACTTCAATGGCGCTACCCGTGCGTTTTGCACGTATCCAGATAAATGGTGGATTATCGGCAAGGGGTAAAATTGACCAATCGGAAAAATCACGCGTGATAACGGTGCTGGCTTGCTGAACACCATCAAGATACTCCACGCCACATTTCATCCAGACCATTTCGCTTTCGCGCACCATTAACCCTGCTTGATCGTATAGTGTGGCATATTTCCCGGTAATTTTGACGGTTACAGTAAAGTCTCCGGTAATGGGCTGATAATAAAATGGCGCATCATCTTTGATAAAATCGTGCAGGGTCACACGCCAATAGTCGGTCTTACCATCTGTCATGACGGTCAATTTATCATCGTCTTGTTTCCATTGTTGCGGTTCGTTATACCACTGCATCGGTCTAATCTCCTTATACTTTTTCCCGCGCAAATAGCGAAAGTATACACATTTCTGCCTGACAGTGGCGAATTTTGCCCAGCATGCTTAACAGTACTCCCTTGTCAGTTCTGGGCGGAGTCTCTAAAATGTCATGTTCCCATAATCATTAGCCCATTTATGAAAGCGTAAAGACAAAATTTATGACGCGAAAACCTGATGTCGTCCTGATTGTTCTGGACACCACCCGCCGTGATCGCCTGTCGCTTTATGGCAATACAACCGAAACCAGCCCACACCTTGATGCTTTCGCCCAAAAATCCACCATTTTTGATCGGGCAATTTCTCCAGCACAATGGACGATTCCAGCGCATGCATCACTGTTTACCGGTAATTATGCCACCACCCACCAGCTCATCGAAGCAGATCGTGTGCTATCGGGTAGTTACCCGACCATCGCCGAAATTTTACAGGTCGATGGCTATCACACCGTTGGATTTTGTAATAACCCGCTCGTTGGGGTATTGAACAATGGCTTACAACGCGGGTTTGATGCCTTCTTCAATTATGCCGGTGCCGCGCCCAATCGCCCACATGATGTAACCAGAAGCGCGATTCGCCGTGCCCTAACCCGCCGATGGCAAACATTCGCCCGTAATGTCGGTAATAGATTCGCCCATTCTGATGCGCTCTTTCAAGTGTCGATGAACCCGCGCCTTGTCCCCCTGTGGACGCGCACCATCAACTATAACGGGCACACACAGCATTCGGTTGATGATATGGTCGCCTATCTACAAGACCGCGCCAAAACTCATCCTGATACGCCTAATTTCACCTTTTTGAATTTAATGGGAGCGCATTTGCCTTATCGTCCCCCCATTACCGCGCTACCCACAGAGATGCGTAAGGATAAAAACGCGCTACGCTTTATGCGCCAATTTAACGCGACGGCGGCACGCTGGGCAAGCCCCACAGAACCACCGCTGAGCGATTGGGAGCATCATGTGCTGGATAGCTTCTATCAGGCAGAAATCAGGCATCAGGACGCGCATTTAGGGCGTTTACTGCGTTATCTCGACGGAAGAGAGAACACGCTTGTTATCATCGTCGCGGATCATGGCGAAGGACATGGCGATCATGGCTTTTTCGGGCATAGTTTTGTGGTGTATCAAGAACTGGTGCATGTGCCGTTGATCGTGCGCGATAGTGAACG
>DAOTXB010000401.1:0-2112 GCA_034435575.1 Anaerolineae bacterium | reverse complement strand
AATTCTATCTGGGAAGATTACGACGTAACAGTTGCTAAGACGCTTTTTCGCAGTCAATTACAGGCTTACTCCTCCGCTATTCAACATATTGGTCTAGAAGGAAAACACGTTCCAGCTATGCAACAACTTATTGGCGATAATTTAATATTCTGGTTTTCGCAATTTGTCACTAAATTACCGGATTCTAAGTCTGGAAAGAGTGAATTCCCCTGGCATCAGGATAATGGGTACTCAATGGGTGTTACTCCGTCGAATAACATCACAGTATGGGTTGCTCTGGACGATGTCGATGAAGAAAACGGATGCGTTTACGTGTTACCCGGTAGCCATAAACAGGGCTTACTCGACCACTCACAGTCTAGCAATTCCTGGCATCTGACGTTGAATGTAGAAGGGGATGGTGTTCCTGCTGTTCTCAAAGCGGGTGAGGGGGTGGCATTCACGGGCTTAACCCTTCATCGCTCAAAATTAAATCATACCAATAAACCCCGCCGAGGATTCTTCATGGAATATGCGGATGCTGATGCGATAGAACGGGTAAATACTGATAATCCACGCTATCTGGTCGATCGTAGTGCGGTCATGTTTGTCTCCGGTCAAGCAAACTTGGAACGCTTATCGGAACCGCCATCGCTTGAATAATTTACAAGAACAGGACTGAGAAATTATGAAAATAAGCGACCATGAAGCACTATTAGAACCCAATTGGCCCGGCGCTTTTGTCATGGATCATGAAGAAACTGAAAATGTGTTACGGGTGATGCAAGCCCGCAGCCCTTTCCGGTATTATGGCGAAGATATGCAGTATTTCGCCTATCAACTGGAACAGGCATTTTGTACACGCCTCGGCTGTGAATACGCGTTAGCAGTTAATAGTGGTACGGGCGCATTATCCGTTGCGATGCAAGCATTAGGCATCGGTCCCGGCGATGAAGTCTTGATTCCGGGATTTCTGTATGTCGCCTGTATTGGCGCGATTGTTCGTGCGGGGGCGATTCCACGCCTGGTCGAAATCGACGATACATTCTGCATGAGTCCCGAAGATTTACGCCAAAAAATCACCCCACAGACCAAAGCGGTAATGCTTATCCACATGGCGGGCACCACCGGACGTTTGGACGAATTGCTCACCATTGCGCGTGAACATAATATTTTCGTCATTGAAGATGTAGCACAAGCCCCCGGTGGCACCTATAATGGCAAACCACTGGGCAGTTTCGGGGATATTGCCACGTTTAGCTTTCAATTGAACAAAAACATGACGGCTGGCGAAGGCGGTTTGGTTGCCTGTAATAATTACATCATTGCTCAACGCGCTTATGCGGCGCACGATCACGGGTATCCGCGTGATAAAAATGGTAAAGTCTATCGCTATATTGAAACTAACGATCAAATAGCGACCTATTGGGGTGAAGGACGACGCATGAACGAACTGAGTGCCGCCATGCTGGTAGCTCAGGAAAAAAAGCTGGATATGCTCGTCGCCAGTATGCGGGAGGCGAACCAATATCTTTATGCGGGTTTAGCAGGCATCGCTGGCGCAAAACCGCGCCATTTAACCGCGCCGGATGGTGATTCCGGCAATACTGTTATTTTGACATTTACATCACCGGAAATATGCGAAATCATGGTGACCGAAACCCGTAAGTTAGGCATCCGTGACCGCTATTTTGGTGGCGGTAACAACCGACTTAATCAGTGGGCGGTGCATCTGTATTATGGCAATCAAAATCTGGTGGATAAGCGTCCCTATAATCATACCGGACGTCCCTGGACAGACCCTTTGAATGCATTTGCAGTCAATTATGATTATGGACGGGGGGCGTTACCGCACAGTGATGACTTATTTGATCGCAGTAGTACCCTGTTAGTCTCACCCAAGATGCCACGCGAGCTATGCGATCATATAATTGATACTTTCCGCAAAGTCGCATCAGAGAATGGCTTATGACCTGAGAAAGTTGACCATCCACTTCGTAATCTCTTTATGGTGGATGGTTTTCTCAAAAGATTGAATATTGCGTGTGTGGTTTTCGCTATGGATAGTGTTGCGGTTATCTGTGACGATTTCCAGACCAAAGTCTACGGTAATTTCAGGATGTGCCTGAATAC
>DAOTXB010000400.1:0-8657 GCA_034435575.1 Anaerolineae bacterium | reverse complement strand
TCAGCCTCTGTTGCTGTATTGATGTCGTCCTGTTCAGGGGATCTCGCATCGCGTTTGTTATCAAGCCGTTCGATGGCTTGTTCAGCGGCGCGTCGTACGTCAATATCCTTATCTTCAAGGTAGGCTTCTAAGACAGGAATTGTAATTGGATCATCAAGGTTGGCGATGTGGGTAATGGCATCCATCCGTCGCCACCATTTACTGCTTCTATCCTGCAACACCATGATGGCTTTTGAGATATTACTCGGAAAAACCACACTAGCACGACGGGGTCGGGTGGGTGCGTCCCGCGCGATGGTGGATGCGGAATCATCCTCAACCGATTCACTAGGGTCTTCTTTTATATCATCTATATCATCGTTAATGGCGGTGGGAATTTCTTGCGTGGACTCAGAGCCGTCTTCGGCGATTTCTAGCGCAACATGCCCGCGCAAGGTGAAGATCAATTTTTGTAATTCGTAATCGTATTCATCATCCGTGCGTAGGTCGACCCACTGCGCCGTAATAAACCCGAATGGTACTGAATCCTTGGGTTCACCTGCCGCCAGCACAGGGAAAATGCGAACATCTTGCGCTTCCGCATAATTCATCTCTTCGCGTACCCAGATCGATTTTTTGGCGTTGGGTGTTAGGATGACAACCAGTGCCGACGCATTTTCGATAGCTTGCTCAATATCTTGTTTCCATGATTGTGACCCGGTGTTGAGGGTTTCATCCGTCCAGATATTTAACCCTTCTGCCTGTAGGTCATCACGGATACGTTGCATCAAGTGGATGTCTTTACGACTGTAGCTCAGGAATATATGTTGTCCCACGGTTTATCCTGCTGAATTGGCGGTTACGTTACTAAATAACTATAACCTGAAACGTGAAATTCATAAACGATTTCATCACGATCAAACATAATTGACTGAAACATTTGGCTGATGTACGAGATACCGGGCAACTAATCCAATGTTTTCAGCATCTCAACAATATAGTTTGGCCTTTAGTGAGCTTTTAAAATGTCTATTTATCCTTTATACTTTAAAAATTATGCGATTTTAGTTTTCGGTGAGTTACCATTAGATCGTTCAGCGCTTGGTGTATTGCCGTTTCTTGCGCGGTCTGTTGACATTTTGAGAATACACGGAAAATTTTTCCAACGGACGCGAAGAATCACGTCCCTACACAAGCATATTTAGATCGTAGGGACAGCAAGAATGCTGTCCACCGTATCAAAACATCTAGAGTTTGTGAAATGTCTACTCACGGCTAATGACTGATAACTTGTTGTCAATATTGAGGAGTGTTGTGATGATCGATTTAACATCATATTTTGTCTTTGTCGCGGCGGCGCTGGTTTTATTGCTCACGCCTGGACCGGCTGTGCTCTATATTGTTGCACGTAGTGTGGATCAGGGGCGCATGGCGGGGATCGTGTCTGCGCTGGGTGTCGGGCTGGGATCGATGGTGCATGTGATGGCGGCGGCGCTCGGACTATCCGCGCTTCTGGTATCCTCTGCATTAGCCTTCAATCTGGTGAAATTTCTTGGCGCGGCATATTTGATTTATCTTGGGTTACAGAAGCTCCGTGAAAAAGTGACCGTAAGGGAGGTTACGATTGATTCTACCGTGCCGTTAGGTGTGATCTTCCGGCAGGGTGTTGTGGTCAACATTTTGAACCCCAAGACGGCACTATTTTTCTTCGCCTTTTTACCTCAGTTCGTTGACCCTGTGCGCGGGTCAGTTGCCGTGCAGATTCTTATTCTTGGCTGTACGTTTGTGACCTTAGGGATTTTCAGTGATAGTGGCTATGCTTTGCTTGCGGGAACACTCGGCAAATTGCTCAAACAGAGTGAGACGTTCGCACGGGCACAGAACACACTCACCGGCATGATTTACATCGGGTTGGGTGTTGTGACCGCATTTTCCGGTTCAGGCAGTCGTTCAAAATAATGTACGGAGTGTCGCGTTTGCGGTACACTCTGCGCCTGAATATTTGAGATTGAAGAGCCTGACCCATGAAAATAAAAGCCGCTGTATTAAATGCACCCAACACCCCTTTTTCGATTGAAACACTTGACCTTGCCGAACCACAAGTGGGGGAAGTACGGGTAAAGATTGTCGCCGCCGGAGTCTGTCATAGTGATTATCATCTATTGACCGGTACAACCCAACATCCCTTACCGGTGGTGTGTGGGCATGAGGGCGCGGGCGTGGTGGAAGCGGTTGGCGCTGGTGTGAGCCGTGTACAGGTTGGCGATCATGTCACGTTGAGCTGGACACCAGATTGTGGTGAATGCTATTACTGCCGGAAGGGTAAGCCGAACCTTTGCGAAACGTACACTGAGCCGATCTGGGCGGGTACAATGCTGGACGGCACCACCCGTGTCAGCCGTGCAGGCGAGCCAATATATTTATATTGTGGGCTTGGCGCATTCTCAGAATATGTTGTTGTGCCCGAACAAAGTTGTGTGCCTATCCGTAAGGATATTCCGCTTAAAGTCGCGTCATTGGTCGGTTGTGCGGTGGCGACAGGCGTGGGGGCGGTGATCTATACGGCAGACGTAAATCCGGGTGAAACGGTGGTAGTGTTCGGATGTGGCGGGGTAGGGCTGAATATTATTCAAGGCGCGTCATTGGCAGGCGCGAAGACAATTATCGCGGTGGATGTCAACGCAGATAAAATGCCCTTAGCGCGGGAATTCGGCGCAACTCATACGCTAATTTCCGATGGAGATAATGATTCGATCATTGCACAAATCCGTGAATTGACCGATGGGCGTGGTGCAGATTATGCTTTTGAGGCGGTGGGCATAACGGGTTTGCAAGAATTATCGCTGGCAGTTGTGCGTCCGGGGGGAACGGCAGTTTTTGCTGGATTATCCGCGATGGGATCATCCACAAATTTACCGGGTGCGCTGCTCACCCGTGAGGAAAAGACCGTCAAAGGCAGTTACTACGGCACGGTGAATCCAGCGCGGGATTTTCCATTATTTATTGACCTCTACATCGCGGGTAAACTCAACTTTGAATCGCTAATCTCAAAAGAATATCGTCTGGAAGAAATAAACGAAGCATTTGAAGCCATGCTCACCGGTTCGGTGGCGCGTGGTGTGATTGTGTTTGATTGACGACTATGCTCTTTAGGCGGTCAAATTGTGCATGCTCAACGCTTTTGACAATGCTAGTGACAGATCAAAGAAACGCCGATGCGTCACGCCGGACGGCACTTTGAGGTTATACGCTAGCACATCTTTGTTGAAACCTTCCACCGCTTTTTCCAGCTTGCGTTTATCCGAATCGAATTTTTCGCGGGCGTTGCGTCGATACATGGTACGGTTTTTCGCGGGGACACGCTCTGCATCGGCGATCATGCCAGCATACCGTTTGACAGTCATATCAATCCGATTTACTAATTTTTTGTGCTGATTTTCTAATGCTTTGCCAGACATTATCCATTCAGGTGCGATGTCGTTCTCGCGCATAATTTTGAACGCATAACGCATCGCGTCTGGTACATCGTCATCAGCTTTAAGATCAAGGGGCTTACCTGCTCCGGGCAGATTATCGAAATGCCCATCTTCAAGGGCTTTCTGGTAGGCTTTATCATACAGGTCATACCAACGACCGATATTGTCTTCGGACATCCATTACCTCGTCATACACGCACTCGCTTTAGATTGTGCATATTTTCACATGATTTGCAATATCTGTCAATTGATTGGCATGAGTAGTGAAGATTTATTCGATGTGTAAAGGGCGACCTGTCACATGAGAGATCGCCCAAATGTTTGCGCACGCTAGCCCCCACGGTTTAATGGCAGATCAGCCGTCTCCCATGCGCTGATGCCACCGTCGAGGTTGACAACATTCACACCATAATTACGCAAAATGCTGGCGACGATCATCGAACGCACACCACTACCACACTGTACCGCGAGTTGTTTATCGCTTAATTCGTTAATGTGCTCGGGTACTTCACCCATCGGGATAAATAAGGATTGTGGAATGTGACGTTCTTCGCGCTCGCCACGCCCGCGTACATCAAGCACGGTGATGTCGTTATTCGCCTGTATCGTCTTCACATCAATCTGAGCAATTGACTCGGCACGGTCTGGAATCATATCCGGCGTAAATGTGCCCATAATTTTATCTACACCGATGTCACGTAAGGCATTGATAGCGGTATCGCGGTGGGTATCTTCGACGATCAAATACACCGGTTCATCAAAGTCCACATACCAGCCCGCCCATGTGCTGAAATTATTGTACGTAATGGGTACATTGACCGTACCTTTGAGGTTATTCTGTGCATAAGCCAGTGAATCACGGGTGTCGATGACCATGCCGTTTTCTATCGCATCTGTCAGTTTATCAGCACTGCATCGCTCAATATCTGGTAAACTGCTCAGCAAAACTGCGCCAACACGATTAACGCGCTTCATCTGGGCGAAATAGCGCGGTGCTTCTGGTTGACCGTCCAATAACCAGTCGACAAAATCATTTTCCGTTTCTTTTTGGAAGGCGGGATTGAACAATTTTTCGTAGCCGAGTGTTGTTGATGGAATCGCGCCGAGCGCCTTACCACAAGCACTCCCCGCGCCATGACCGGGCCAAATTTGCAGATAGTCCGGCAATGTTTTCGCCATTTGCACGCTTTGGAATTGTTGTTTCGCGCCGCCTTTACGACTACCGACCAGCATCCCTGTCGCGTCCAATAGGTCAGGGCGACCCACATCACCTACGAAGATAAAATCACCCGTAAAAATGCCCATCGGCATGTCTACACCACGATCCGTCACCATATAACTCATGTGTTCCGGCGTATGCCCCGGTGTGTGTATGGCTTTGATGGTCACATTGCCGACCATGAAGGTGACATTATCTTTGATGTAATTGATGATGATGCTGTCGCTAAGATTACCCATATCATAGGCGAGTTCACCGTCGCCTTCACCGCTGACGTATAAAGTTGCACCTGTTTTCGCCGCGAGTTCGTGCCCACCACTGATGTAATCTGCATGAATATGTGTCTCCGCGACATGGGTGATGCGTACACCATTTGCCTCAGCTAATTTCAGATAAGGGCTGATGTCTCGAGCGGGGTCTATCACCAATGCTTCGCCACTAGCGGTGCAAGCGAGAAAATAGGATGCCTGCGCCAGCCGATCATCGTAGATATATTTGAGTAACATGATTTATCCTCTGTCTAAGGGTAACCCTTGCTGTGCCCAGCCGAGCGTCCCCGTGTCAATATTATAGAGATCAAGACTTTTGACCCCGGCTGTATACAGAGCTTTTGCGCCCATAATGCTCCGCACCCCGCTACGACATACCAGCACAACCGGCGTATCATTTGCCGTTTCGGTAACTTCATCTACGCGTGCTTCTAGCTCATCCAACGGAATGTTGATCGCGCCGGGAATTCTTGCTTGTTCAAATTCTTCAGTCGTGCGGACATCAAGCAACACATGGGTTTCTTCGCCATCTTTAAAACGTGCTTTATAGTCCTCAACGGTAATGTTTTCGTACATTATGACACTCCAATTGTGCATCCATACCATTAAAATTTTCGCTCATGCTAAAAGTATAGCACTGGCTTTTTAGATTTGTGATAGAGATTATCCCATGTTGTACAATGGCGCACAGCATTATCCGTACACAAAAAGAGATACATCGCTATGTTTGAGCGCGCAAAATATCCATTACTGATTATCATTCTGATGCTTGCCTTTGCGGGTCGAGTGATAAACAGTGATTCCGAAAGCCTGTGGGTCGACGAAGGGTTCAGTTATTGGGCAATTCGTGATGGCAATGACCTTTTCGATGTGGTGCTAAACGATGTGCACCCGCCGATCTATTTTGTGATGCTCAAAGGTTGGTCAAGTGTGACGGGATTGAGCGAGTTTGCCCTGCGCTACCTCTCGTTGCTTCCTAGTCTGCTGGCGGTGGCGATGGTGTATCAGGTTGCGAGGGAAATTTTGTTGCAGACCAATACCCGTGCGTCGTTGGTTGTGGTTCCTTTACTCGCCGCGTTGATGTTCGCGCTGGCTGATATGGAGAATTACATCGCACAGGAAACACGCATGTATACATGGCATGTGCTATGGTTAACGGTGAGCATGTGGGCGTTTTTGCGCTGGTTACGCACCCATAAACCGACGATGCAATGGCTATGGTTTGGTGCAAGTGTGCTCCTGCTCTATA
Source organism: Anaerolineae bacterium (assembly GCA_034435575.1). GTDB lineage: Bacteria > Chloroflexota > Anaerolineae > Aggregatilineales > Phototrophicaceae > JAVJSU01. The sequence continues at coordinate 2,465 of DAOTXB010000400.1, read as the reverse complement.
CACATTACATTGGCGCGGCGGGGATTGCGGTACAGGGCATATTTGCGCTCATCTTCTTGCGCGGACGAAAACGAACGGTGGCGTTGAGCACCTTGGTGGCAATCGTTGTGCTATTTGTCCCGTGGTTGCTGGTTGTGGTGGGCAATCAAACAGAGAATGTCGGTACGGGGTTCAATGTGCCATCGACTTTAGAATCGTTGTGGCAATATCGCATCGAGTGGTTCACGCAACAGTGGGCGCTCAATATCGGATTGGCGCTCATGGGGGTATGGTGGCTGGTTAATGGGTATCGCCGGGAAAATTTCGTTTCCACAGATACGTATTGGGGACGCATGGGCATCGGCGATAGTTGGCGTTATGGGGTGTTGTTGGTCTTGTGGGTGGTTGTGCCGGTAGCGGGAGCATATATTTTGAACCTGTTTACGCCAATTTTGATCGACTATCGTCTAACACAAATTACCCCGGCAGTCGCCTTACTCATCGCGTTCGGGCTGGGTGCGTTTAGGGGGCGTACACTGCTATTCTTAGTGATGGTGATTTTAGTCTATGGTATCGTGATTGATGACACACCCCGTCCACGTCCCCCCTGGCGGGAAGTGGGCATGACCGCCACTGAATACGCGCAATCTGGTGATTTAGCACTGGCGCATGTGACCCCGTCCGGCGATTGGCAGGTGATTTACTATTATGATCGCTGGATGCCGGAAGGTGTGCAGAATATTTCCCTACGTCAGTGGCAACTGGAACGCGGGTTTGACGATTACAATGCCAATTTACCCGTTTTGTTGGACGCACATGATCATGTGTGGTTGATGCACTGGTCAAGCGACACAAGCGCCTTTGAGATACTCCGCGAAACGGGGCATGTACAAACCGCGCTCATGCAATCGGACTGGCTGGGTAATGACCTCAATACGTATCGTTTTGATCGCGTGCCTGCTGTTGATGAAGCTATTGCAACTTACGAATCCGGTATGATTTTGCGTGATTCTGCGATTTATCCTGATTCATTGCAGGTGGATTTATGGTGGTCAAACGAAACTACACTTGACGCAGATTACACAGTTTCCGCACTGTTATTGGATGTCGATGGACGGCTAGTCGCACAGCTTGACTCTTTCCCGTTTGAAAATCAGCGCCCGACGACCACATGGCAGGCAAATGAGGTGGTTTATGATCCGCGTAGGTTGGTTCTGGCGGACGGTATAGACGCGTTATCAGGTGGCACCTATACCGTCGCTGTGAAGGTCTATTTATGGACACCGGAAGGCATCATCGATCAACGCACCTCAGCGGGTGAAGACTTCGCTGTGATCGGTGAAATTGTGGTGGAGTGATCGCTCTTACTCGTCCAAATCGCTTATTTCATCACGCGGGACAAGGCGCACCTCGAACAGATCGGGCCATAACTTACCAGTCAAGTAGAAATTTCCTGTTTCTGGATTATAAGCGATGCCGTTCAGCACTGCGTCACTTTCATTGCTCAAGCGACTGGCGCGTTCTTCATCACTGAGCAACACACTGCCATCAATCACACCATCCACGATGCCAGTTTGCATATCAATACGGACGATGGTATCTGTGCGCCACACATTGGCGTATACATGCCCATCCACGCATTCGAGTTCGTTCAAATCTTCTACGGGCACATCAAACACGGTGACCTCAAAGGTGCGTATTGGGTCAAATGTTTGTGGATCACGCACGGTGATATTTGCGCTTCCATTACTCATGTAAAGGGCTACGCCATCGTAGCATAGTCCCCACCCTTCACCGAAGTATTCAAAAATCTCGATGGGTTCAAACGTTTCACGATCAAACACCACCGCAGCCTGCGCGCGCCATGTGAGCTGAATCAAACGATCATCGACGAGGGCAAGCCCCTCCGCGAAGATGTCCTCATTGATGTCAACCTGTTGCAACACCTCACCGGTTTCAAGGTCAACACGGCGTAAGCTCGATTGTCTGCCATAGGGGGCGCTACCGCCATCGCTCTCATAGAAAACACCGTCTTCATACAACAACAACCCCTGTGTATAGGAGTCCGGGTCATGTGGATAAACTGCAATGACTTCTGGTACCAGAATTTCCACATCATAAATATCAGGATTTTCTGGTATGCCAATAGGTTCGGGTGTTTCTTCCTGTGCAGTGACAATCACTAATCCTGTGATTGCCGTCACCGCGATAAATAGTATGAACCGTTTTACTAGAGTAGAAAATGATGGCATGTTGGATGCCTCCAGCTATTGATAATCGTTAGTCATAGAGTTTTGCGCGAAATACAGGTTAATCATTTTTATCCGCGCCACACCGCATTTTACATTGCGTGTACGGTCGTCAGAAAAAACTCATTTTAAGCCCAAATTTTCGCTTATCGTGTCAATGCTGACAACTGATAACTGAGCACTGCGTATGTCTACGTGTGTAGGATACCCAAAAATCCTTACAGAAGACAAGCATAC